>NZ_SRLV01000024.1:0-105520 GCF_006518205.1 Myxococcus sp. CA005
GCGGTGGGGATGCTCAGGGCGGGGGGGCCAATGAGACCCATGACCCCGCCGAGCACGGCTTCGAGCCCACCGCTCTTCAGGATGTACCCGTCCGCCCCCGACGCCTTCGTCTTTCCGTCCAGCTCCGCCTCGGAGATGTCGGAATAGAGGACCAGCTTCGCGGTGACCTTCTTCTGCCGGCGGAGGTACTCCACGACGTCGTCGCCGAACATCTCCGGCATGTTGACGTCCATGAGGATGAGCGAAAACGGCCCCTCGGCGAGCTTCAGCTCGAGGCTGGCAAGGTCCTGCGCGCCGCTCGCCTGGTAGCCGGCGGCGGTGAGCGCCCGGACGGTGAGCTCCACCAGCATCGGGCTGTCATCAATGACCAGTACGCGCGACATCGTCCTCCTCAAGGGCTTCGCGGTAGAACCCTACACCTTTGGTGCAGCGCGGACCATCGAAACGGCGACCAGACGGGCTGGTCGTCAGGTCCTCTTGACCGCTATTCATCGCCTCCGGATACTTTGGCGCCTTGACCACGACCTCGACTCCCCTCCAGCGAGCACTCCGGATGGCTCCGGACCGCGCCTTGGCCGCCCAGGCCCGGCCGGAGCAGGAGTTCTTCTGCTTCCGCGTGGGCGACCTCCGCCTGGGCGTGCCCAGTGAGAACGTGCTCGAAGTGCTTCGGGCCGGTCTGCTCACGCCCTTGCCCCGGACCCCGTCCTTCATCATGGGCGTCACCGGCCACCGGGGCGAGGTGCTTCCGGTGCTGGACCTGCTGCGCTTCCTCTCCAAGGGAGAGGCCCGCATCGGCCCGCGCACCCGCCTGTTCGTCGGCGTCACGGGCAGCTACGTGGCCGGCGTCGTCGCGGATACGGTGCTGGGTCTGCGCCGCATTCCCGTGGCGGACATCCTCCCTCCGCCCCTGGGCGGCGACGCCGCGGCCGAGCACCTGCTGGGCGTGGTGCAGGCCAGCGGCAATCAGGAGGCCATCAACCTCCTCAACTTCTCCAAGCTGCTCCAGACGGCACGGCAGCGGGCGGTGGCGCGGTGAACGACGACGCCTTCCATGAGAAGGAGGAGGAGGTGGACCTCCTCTTCTTCGACATCGGCGCCACGCTCTACGGCACGGATGCATCCCAGGTGCTGCGCATCGACCGCGCGCTGCCGGAGGACCTCACGCTGGCGGAGCTGGGCCTGCCTCACCGAGGCAACCGCGCCATCGTCTTCGACACCCCGGAGGGTGAAGCCCACCTCAAGGTGGACGCCGTGCACGGCGTGCGCTCCATCCCCGTCAATTCCTTGCGCCGGATGCCTCCCACGGCCGGCGCCGCAGCCTACGCAGTCGGTGTGTGCCTGGAAGAGGCCCGCACCGTGTTGCTCATCGATCTGGTCGAAACCGCAAGGACTCAAGGAAGGCACTGAGACACATGTCCCTGGACACCCCCAACGAGAAGCCCGCTGGCAAGGCTCGCGCCCGGAAGGCCCCCGCCTCCAAGGCCGGCGCCACGAACGCGGCGTCGACCTCTTCCTCCACCAAGGCCATCACCGACACGCTGCTGACGGTGCTGTCCGGCAACCTGCAGGCCCGCGTGCCCAAGGAGCTGGTCGGTGAGTCCGGCGTGGAGCTGGCGCACCTGCTCAACCAGGTGCTGGACCAGTTCGCGGCCTCCGAGCACCGCAAGCATGTGGCGGCGCAGGAGATCGACCAGGCGTTGGATGCGCTCATCGGCCTGGTGCGCGAGGGCGACCTGTCCCGGTGGAACACCACCACCGAAGACCCGCAGCTCGGGCCCCTGCTGGAGGGCTTTGGCAAGGTCATCGAGACGCTGCGCACCTTCGTGCGGGAGATCAACGAGGCGGCGTTGAGGCTGTCCTCGTCCGCCAACCAGGTGCTGGCGGCCTCCACGCAGCATGAGACGTCCTCCACGGAGCAGGCGGCGGCCATCCACGAGACGACCGCCACCATGGAGGAGCTGAAGCACGCGTCGGCGCAGATCGCCGAGAACGCGGGCAGCGTGGCGCGCGTGGCGGAAGAGACGCTGGGCGCGGCGCGCGCGGGCCGGGGCGCCATTGGCGAGTTCATCCAGGCCATGCAGCAGATCCGCAGCGACGGCGTCGCGGTGGCGGACTCCATCGCGAAGCTGTCCAAGCGCGTGGAGCGCATCGGCACGGTGGTGGAGGTCATCGACGAGATCGCGGACCGCTCCGACCTGCTGGCGCTGAACGCGGCGCTGGAAGGCAGCCGCGCGGGTGAGGCCGGCAAGGGCTTCTCCATCGTCGCGGCGGAGATGCGGCGTCTGGCGGAGAACGTCCTGGACTCCACCAAGGAGATCAAGAACCTCATCACCGAGATTCGCGAGGCCACGGCCGCCGCGGCCGGCGCCGCCGAGGCGTCCAAGTCCGCCACGGAGTCTGGTGAGAAGCTGGGCGCGGTGGCGGCGCAGGCGGTGGAAGGCATCCTCGCCGGCGTCCAGGAGACGAGCGACGCGGCCCGCGTCATCAACCTCGCCACGCAGCAGCAGCGCACGGCCACCGAGCAGGTGGTGGCCTCCATGGCGGAGATCGAGGACGTGACGCGCCAGACGACGCAGGCCTCGAAGCAGGCCACGGGCGCGGCCGCGGAGCTGACGCAGTTGGCCGGACGGCTGGCCGACCTCATCAAGCGGTTCAAGGCCGACTAGCGCTTCCTGGAAGGGGAGGGGCGTACGCCGGCCATGGACACCGAGGCTCTCAAGAAATCCCTCCTGAAGAAGTTCCAGGAGGTCACCGCCGACCGCCTCCAGAAGATTCAGCTGGGGGTATTGGACCTGGAGAAGGAGACCGCGGACCAGGCCGCGGAGGACGTCGCGCGCGAGCTGCACACGATGAAGGGCGAGGCCCGCATGTTGGGTCTGGCCGCCATCGGGCAGCTGGCGCACGCCGCCGAGGACGTCCTGCGCGCAGAGCGCGAGGGCAAGACGGCCACCGAGGTGGCCACCGACGTCCTGCTCAGGGCGTGCGACGTCCTCTCCGATCTCAACGAAGACCTGTCCGGCGCCAACACGGGCAACCCGGCCAGCGAGGAGATGGTCCGCATGCTCGCGGAAGTCTCCGGACAGACGCCGCCCGCCATCGCTGGCGCACGGCCCGTGGCGCCGCCTCCTGCACCGCCGCCGGCCCCTGTCGCCGCGCCCGTGGTGACACCGGCAGCCGTCGCCGCGCCGCCCGCGCCGGTGCAGGCTCCGGTGGCTCCGCCCCCGACGCAGGCCCCCGTGGCCGAGCCGGGGGCGCACGCCGCCGCAGCCGCGCCTCACCCGGCTGCCGCGCATGGCCGTGACGAGGAGGCCCCGAGCGCCGCGAAGTCCGCGGTGGCCGACCGGAGCATCCGCGTCAACGTGGAGGTGCTCGACGCGTTGGGGTTGCTCGCGGGCGACCTGCTGGTGGAGAGCGCCCGCGGCCGGCTGCGCAGCTCGGAGACGGAGGCGTTGTTCGAGCGCTTCAGCCGCCTGGGGGACCGCTTCCTCCGGCTGGCGGAAGAGATCGACATCTCGAACGAGGTGCGTGAGCAGTTGGACCGCGTGGAGAGCGACCTCCACATGCTGCGCGACGACGCGTTCCGCTTCGTGCGCCGCAACGACGACGGCATCAACACGCTGCACGGCAACCTGGCGAAGATGGCGGACCACGTGGCCGAGGCCCGGCTGGTGCCGCTGTCCACCGTGTTCGACGCCTTCCCGCGCGCCGTTCGCGAGATGTCGCGCACGCAGGGCAAGGAAGTGGACCTGGTCATCGAGAACGCCGACATCGGCGTGGACCGGTCCATGCTGGGCGACGTGCGAGACGCGCTGGTGCACCTGCTGCGCAACTCGGTGGACCACGGCGTGGAGTCCCCGGACACGCGCCAGCAGTTGGGCAAGCCGCTCAACGGCCGCATCCGCATCCGCGTGCGCGTGGACGGCGACATGCTCCACATCGAGGTGGAGGACGACGGCCGCGGCATCGACCCGGAGCGGCTGCGTCAGGCGGCCATCTCCAAGCGCCTCATCAACGCGGTGCAGGCCGCCGCGCTGTCGGAGCGCGAGGCCATCGAGCTCATCTTCCGCCCCGGCTTCTCCACCCGCGACCAGGTCAGCGAGCTGTCTGGCCGTGGCGTGGGCATGGACGTGGTGAAGCGCAAGGTGGAGACGCTGGGCGGCTCGGTGGGCGTGAGCAGCCGAATCGGCCGTGGCTCCACCATCACCCTGCGCCTGCCGCAGTCGCTGGCGTTGATGAAGGTGCTGCTGGTGCGCCTGGGGGACGACGTCTACGGCATGCCCGCCGCGGACGTGGAAGCCGTCATGCGCGTCAAGCCGGATGACCGGCTGGAGATCTTCGGCACGCTGGCCGTGCGGCACCGTGGCAAGCCCACGGCGCTGGTGGCGCTGGGGCCGCTGTTGGGCCTCAACGGCGGCAATCGCTTCGACAAGCCACCCGCGGTGGTGGTGCGTCACGGCGAGGACCACGCGGCGCTGGTGGTGGACGGCTTCGTGGACGAGCGCGAAGTGGCCGTGAAGCCTTGCGGCGGCGAGTTCCTCAAGGCCGCGCCCTTCATCGCCGGCACCGCGGCGCTGGAGGACGGGCGCATCGCCGTGCTGCTCCATGTCCCGGACATCATGGCGGAGGTGCGACGGATGGCCCGCCCCGTCACCCAGGCCCCCGCCGCCAAGCGCCTCCGGGTGCTGCTGGTGGACGACTCGCCCATTGCCAGCGCTACGGAAGGGGCGCTGGTGAAGGCGCTGGGGCACTCGGTGGAGGAAGCCCAGGACGGCGAAGAGGCCTACGTGAAGGTGCAGAACAACACCTACGACCTCATCCTCACGGACGTGCAGATGCCCAAGCTGGACGGGTTCTCGCTGGCGCGGCGGCTCAAGTCGACGCCCGCGGTGGCTCGCATTCCGGTCATCATCCTGTCGTCGCTCGCCTCGCCCGAGGACAAGCGGCGCGGGTTGGATGCCGGCGCGGACGCGTACCTCGTCAAGGGCGAGCTGGGCGTGGAGGTTCTCGCGCAGGCCATCGACCGGCTGACCTGAGGAGCCAGGCTTGGGCGGTGGCGCGGTAGTCGCAGGAATGGCGTTTCGGGTGCTCATGGTGGGCAAGGGGCTGCGTGCGCTCGCGGCCCGGGGCCTGTTCGATGGGGAATCCCTGGTGCCCGTGGGGCCGGCGGAGGTGGACTTCGCCGGCGCCCTGGTGGCCGTGCAGCGGCACTTCCCGGACGTGGTGCTGGTGGACCTGAGCGCGCTGGACGCGCTGCCCGCCATCGAGCACGTCATGGTGGAGCGGCCCGTGCCGGTGCTGGCGTTGCACCCCGGCGTGTTGTCCGGCCAGGAGGCCTTCCAGGCGATGGTGGCGGGCGCGCTGGACGTGCTGGAGCGTCCGGCGAACCCCGGGCCCGAGTTCTGGACGCACGTGTCGCGCAAGCTGGTGCTGCTGGCGCAGGTGAAGGCGGTGCGGCAGGTGCAGACGCGGCCGCCACCGCAAGCGGCGCGTGAGGCGAAGCCGCCTCCTCCGTATCCGCTGGTGGCCATCGCCGCGTCCCTGGGTGGCCCCAAGGCGGTGGCGCAGGTGCTGCGGATGATTCCGCGCGCCTTCCCGGCGCCCATCGCCTACTGCCAGCACATCAGCGACGGTTTCACGGAAGGGCTGGCGCACTGGTTGTCCAATGAAACGGCGCTGCGCGTGCTGGAGGCCGAGCATGACGTGCTCATGGCGCCGGGCACGGTGTACATCGCTCCGTCGGGCAGTCACCTCTTGGTCCGACCCGAGGGCAGGTTGGAGCTGGACGCGGGCCCCGCGCTTCGCGGTTTCCGGCCGTCCTGTGACATGCTGCTGACTTCAGCGGGTGAGTCGTTCGGCCCGCGCTGCATCGGGGTCATCCTGACGGGCATGGGGCGCGACGGGGCGCGAGGGTTGAAGGAGATTCGAGAGCGCGGCGGTCGGACCATTGCCCAGGACGAAGCGTCGAGCGTCGTCTGGGGCATGCCGCGCGAGGCGGTGTTGATGGGCGCGGCGCACGAGGTGCTGCCACTGAGCCGGATTGGCGCGGCGCTGATGCAGTGGGTGGATGTGTGTTGACGGCGAGCCAGAAAGTCTTGCAACAACTCGCGGCGCTGCTGCTGGAGCGCGCGGGGCTGAAAATCACGCCGGATGGCTTCCACAGCCTCCGACTGGCGCTGTCCGCGCGGATGCCCGTGCTGGGGCTGGAAGAGCCCGAGCACTACATCCAGCGACTGACGGGCGCCGGTGGCGAAGAGGAGCTGCGCTCGCTGTTGCCGCTGGTGACGGTGGGGCACACGGAGTTCTTCCGCGACGCGAAGCAGTTCCGCGCGCTGGAGAAGAGCGTGCTGCCGGACCTGGTGTCCCGTTCGCGGCGCGAGATGCGCAAGGTGTCCATCTGGTCCGCGGGCTGCGCGACGGGGGAGGAGCCCTACAGCCTGGCCATGGTGCTGGCGGAGCTGGGCGCGCTGTCGCTGGAGGTGGACCTGTGGGCCACCGACCTCAACCTGGCCGCGGTGGAGGCCGCGAAGCAGGGGCGCTTCACCTCGCGGCGGGCCATCAGCATCAACCAGGCGCGGCTGACGCGCTTCTTCAAGCCCGTGGAAGAGGGCTATGAGGCGCTGCCCGCGCTGCGTGAGTACATCCGCTTCGATGGACAGAACCTGGCGGTTCCCGTCTTCGACAAGGTGGCCCTGTCGTCGCTGGACCTCATCCTCTGCCGCAACGTCATCATCTACTTCGACCTGCCCACCATCCGCGGGTTGATGGACCGCTTCCTCGCCGCGCTGCGGCCGGGCGGGCTGTTGTTCCTGGGGTACTCGGAGAGCCTCTTCAAGGTCTACGACCGCTTCGAGATGATCGAAGTCGATGGGGCGTTCGTGTACCGCCGCCCGCTGAACGACAAGAGCATGCGGGCGCCGCCGCTGCGCATCACCCCGTATCCTGGCGAGCCCGATGTCGCCGCGCGCAGGCCCGTGCCTGCGGACGCGTTCACCGCGGACCTGCGCAAGCGGATGCTGCCCGAGGACGTCCCGTTGACGACGCGGCTGCCCGCGGTGTCAGCGTCGTCGGTGGCGGCGCCTGGCTCGCCCAGCGTGACGCTGCCGGCGCTGGGGGCCTCTTCGAGTCCGCGTTCCGTGGTGCCGGGGCGGCTGCCCGCGGTGTCGCCTCACTCGCCGCTGCCGGCCATCGCCGCGCGCTCGCGTGTCACCGCGGAGTTGCCCACGGTGGGAAGCGTGGACTCCGCCCGTCCGCGCATCACCACCGAGCTGCCGGCCGTGGCCACCACGCCGCGCGCGCCCACCGTGGAGGTGCCCGCCTGGCCCACGCTGCTGCCTCCGGCGGAGCGGCTGGCCATGGCGGTGCGGAAGATGGCGCAGGGGGATTTCTCGGCGGCCATCGCTGGCGTGCAGCGGCTGCTCGCGGACGAGCCCAGTGACTTGGATGGGCTGCTGACGCTGGGCAACCTGTTCTCGCTCACCGGCCGCATCCCCGAGGCGCGCGAGGCCTTCGCGCAGGCCATTCAGCGCGAGCCGCTGTGCGTGGAGGCGCGGGTGTTCGGCGGGGTCGCCGCGTTGCAAGCAGGGGAGTTGAGCGAGGCGCGCTCCGAGCTGAGCAAGGCCCTGTTCCTGGAGCCCACGCTGGCCATTGGCCACTACCTGCTGGCGCAGGTGCACGAGCGCACGCAGGACCATGAGGCGGCCCGCCGCAGCTACCGCAACGCCATTGCCCAGCTTCGCTTCCCGCAGCGTCCCCTCGCGGGGCACTACCCGGAGATGCCGGACTCGGCGGATGCCATCTCTCGCGCGGCGCGTTACGCCCTGGCCGCGCTGGAGGAGCAGCCCCTGCGCTGAGGCAGGGGCCGCGTCCCAGGCTTCACGTCAGTCCAGGCTGCTCTTCACCTGGTCCAGGCTCTTGCTCGGGTCGAGCACGGAGCCGAACTTCTTCTGCAGGTAGCTCTTGGCCTGGCCGCGCAGCAACATGCCAGGGTCGGTGCCCTCACCCTCGACGGCCTTGTCGGTGATGACGAACGAGGCGTCCATTTGGATGCCCATCACCTTGCCGACGATTTTCGCGCCTTCCCCCTGCCAGTCCGCCTTCACGCCGTACTTGCCGCCCCAGTACTGGAGCAGCTGATCGACGCGCTGCTTGACCTCCTCCTTGGGGAGGGAGTGGGGGATATCGAACTTCATCATTCCCATGGCTGGCTCCTGATCTCGGTGTCCCGCTTCGTGCGTTTATCCGTGCCCGAGCGGGAATGGAACCGCCGTGTCACTTTTGGGCGCGCGGATGTCAACAGGCTTGCTCACGGGCCTGCCGTCTTGCGAACGCGCTTGAGCTTCACCGGTGGGTCCTCCGGGCGGCCCCAGCGCTCCAGGTAGGGTGCCAGGTTGTACCTGGCCGCCGTGCGCAGGGAGCTCATGGGCCGCACCTTGCCCAGCACCTGCCGCTCCTGGAAAGGGCGGTCATGCAGTCCCAGCACCCACATGAAGTTGGCGACGCTCGCGGGGTCCCTGCCATCCACCGCGTACTTGTCGTTGAGGAACGCGATGCGTTGCAGCGCTTCCTGGGGGGATGGAGTCCACTCCAGGATTTTCTTCCCCCACAGCATGCGCAGGTAGTTGTGGATGCGGCCACGCTCCACCAACTCGCGCTGGGCCGCGTTCCACAAGCCGTCCGCGGTCCGCGCTGTCTCCAATTGCTTCAACGAATAGCGGTGCTCGCGCGCGTCCTTCTGGTGGCGGGTGAGTGTCTCCTTCGCCCACGGAGGCAGGGAGGCCACGGAGAGCTGCTGCGGCCCCGGCGTGTGGAAGCAGTAGTTGAAACCCAGCTCACGGCGGACGAGCAGCTCCTCCAGGAAGCCCTGCACCGAAGCATCCTGCGCGCCGCGTGCGCGGATGGCGGCGCGCGCGGCCTCTCCCGCGAAGAGGTTGCCCCAGTGGAAGAAGGGGGACAGGTTGGACTGTCGCGCCAGGCCCGGGTCGTTGCGGCCTTCGTCATAGCCCTCCAACCGTTGGTGCACGAAGGCCTGGAGCGCATCGAGGCCCGCCTTGCGTCCTCCGCGCTCCTGGATGGGCGCCACCGAATGGTCGAAGTCGAAGGCGTCCAGGGACTCGCGGGACTCGCGTGCGTCTGACGTGGCGAAGTCCGGCTCCAGCTTGCGTCCGGCCGCGGCGGCCTTCACCGCGCGGTTGGGCACGGCGCGGTCCAGGTACTCCGGCCACAGCTTCTTCAGCTTGGGCCGCAAGGTATAGGCGCCAATCTGCCGCGTGGCGATGCGCTGCATGGGCACCACGCATGACGCATCCACGGCGAACAGCGGCACGTCCAGGGCCTTGGCGGCGCCGCGCAGGTGGCCCGGGATGATGTACGTGGGGAACAGGTCCGACACGATGGCGGCGGCGCGCCGGCCGAGCTGGGCCAGCCGGGGACGGTGCTCCTTCGAGGTCCGGGGCAGCTCCAGCCAGTAGGGCAGCCCGCGCGCGGCGCAGCCGGTGGCCATGTCCATCATCCCCTCCAGGGCCCAGGCGTGGAGCCTGTCGGAGGCATGAGGGTAGTCCGGACGGATGGCCTGGTAGACGACGACGGGCAGGCCCAGGTGGTTGCCCAGACCGATGGCGGCATCCAGCGCGTGGTTCTGCTCGGCGCGATGGTTGACCATGCACCAATAGAGGACGAAGTCGCGGCGGCCGGAAGGAAGCGGGAGGTCCTTCACCACCTGGACGCGCGCCGAATCGACGCCGAGTTCGGACCACGAGAAGCCTTCAGGCATGGGGCCTCACTGATACGCGAGCCGTATTCGCGTCGCGGAGGAAAAGAAGTGCGTGGCTGTGAACGAGGGGACAGGGAAGGTCGGATGGCGCTCCAATTTCCCGCACCCGAGGACAGGTTGTGGTTTTCTGCCGTCCGGCCGGACCGAAGGAGTCCTTGCGTGTCATCATTGAGAAGCTGGAGCTATCTCCCCATCACCGCCCTCGCTCTCGCGCTGGTCCTTCCGGAGCCCGCGAAGGCGCAGGCTGACGGAACCTATCCATCCCCGGGGGCTGCGCAGCCGCCGTCTGCCCCCGCGGGTTATGCGGCCCCTCCGCAGCCCACGTATCGCCAGACGGCGCCGCAGCAGCCGGCGGATCCGTACGCGCAGCCGCCGCAGACGCAGCAGCCCGCGGACCCGTACGCGCAGCCGCCGGCGTCCGCGCAGCCCGCGGACCCGTATGCGCAGCCGCCGCAGACGCAGCTGCCGGTGGACCCGTATGCGCAGCCGCAGACGCAGCAGCCGTCAGCGGATCCGTATGCGCAACCGCCGTCGTCCACGCAGCCGGTGGACCCGTACGCGCAGCCGCCGCAGACGCAGCAGCCGGTGGACCCATATGCGCAGCCGCAGACGCCGCAGGGCTATCCCCCGGCGCAGAATGCCTATCCCCCGTCGGATGCGCGGGACCCGGCTCGCTATCCGGGCGATTCCGCGACGGCGAGCGACGCGCCCACGCTGCCTCCGGATCCGGACTCGCTTCGGACGAAGCCGCAGTCGCCGCTGACGCCGGACGACCGGGCCATGGCGAAGCGGGGCGTGCCTCCCATCGAGGACACTGGGGTGATGCTGGACGGCAGGCCGCGCCAGGGTCCGTTCCTCTCCGGTCCGGGCAGCTTCACCTTCATCGTGCACCACACGACGCTGGGCGCGCTGGGTGGCTTCTTCACGCAGGCGTTCGCCAGCGACTTCAACTTCGACAAGAGCTCGCGAGAGGCAATGCTCGCGGGCACGCTCATCGGCGCGGGCCTGGGCTTCGGTGCCTCGTCGTGGTGGCAGTTCAACAACTGGGTGGACCGCCCCATGGCCACCTTCAGCATCGCCAACTCGGTGGTGGGCGGCATGTTCACCGCGGGCCTGATGGACCTCTTCACGCAGGACGCGGGCGTCCTGACGTGGTCCGCCTTCCTGGGCGCGGAGCTGGGCGCATGGCTCACGGCGGGTATCGGCGGTGGCCAGCTTCCGCTCAACGACGGCTTGCTGATTTCGTCCGGTGCGGGCTGGGGCGCGGCCTACTCGGCGCTGCTGTTGGCCATCATCCACTTCTCCGGGACGCCCGTGTCCGGCAAGACGTGGCGGGACACGCTGCTGCTGGCTCCGGGCATCGGCGCGGGCGCGCTGGCGCTGGCCACCATGCGTTACAACCCGACGCCGTCCCAAATCGTCCGAGCCAACATCTTCGGCGGTGGCGTGGGTGCGGTGGTGCTGCTCCTCTCCGGCGTGGTGCTGGGTGGTTTCGATCAGTCCACGCCGTACGTCCTGTCGTTCCTCGGTTCGGCGGGGGCCATCACCACGGTGAGCCTGCTGTGGGAGGAGAGCGTGGACCGCTCCGCCCTGAAGATGGCTGGCCGCTCAGAGAAGGACCGGCCGTACACGAACGTTTGGTGGTAGACGCGGCTTAGCGCAACCTGGCGCGCGCCATGGCATGGCGGGGCAGGAGGCACCACCTTCCCCCCGACATGGCGCGCGTCAATCCATTTTCGGCCCTTCTTGGCTCGCTGGATTCCTCGCTGGAGCCCAGCGGCTACGTGCCGCGTGGCAATGCGGTGCCCCAGCCGTCTCACGTCCGTCCCCTCTTGGAGGCGGCCAATCCCACGGCCGAGCTGCGGCGCCTGCGGGACTCGGGCGCGCTGCTGAGGGACACACGCCCCGCGATGTATCTGGTGGAGGTGCAGGGGCCCACTGGCAAGCTCGGCGGCCCGCCGGTGCGCTTCCTCCTGTGTGCTTTGAATCCGGACGCGGGCGCCTCGCTGGAGCATGACCCTTACCGGCCCAGGGCCTGGGAGGCGGAGCCCGCTGTCACGCTGACCGCGGACGACCATGGCGTGCTGCGCGGATTGTTGGCGGAGGCTTCTGCGCGCGCCATCGTCGTGTGGGAAGGGCGCTACGGACAGAACACCCTGTCGCTGCGGCGCATCGAGCCTTCTCCCGTGTCGAAGCGGCTCCAAGCCGTGCTGGATGAAGCGCCCATGCGCCCGCTGGCGGCGTTGCATGAGCGCAGCCCGACGCTGGCGGCCGTCGTTCCCCTGTCCGACCCGGGCCTGGAGTTGCTGCCCATCCACCGCGCGCTCAAGGGCGTGGAGACCTTCAAGGAGGAGACGTTCCTCACGCTGGTGACGGCGTATGCGCGCGTCTACGAGCTGGATGAGCCCCTGAATAACCCGCGCGGTCTGGCGGTGGCGCGAGAGCGACTGGCCACGCTCATCACCGGGCACCACGCGGTGCTGCTGGTGTTGCCGGGAGGACGAGGCCGCATTCTCCGGTTCCGTCAGGGGTTGGACCTGGCGCACCTGAAGGGGGCGCCGCGCAATCCCACGCTGCGGAGCTTGGACCTGGCGTTGCTCAACGCGCTGGTGCTGCGGACCGTGCTGGGCATCAAGGACCCGGAGGCGCCGGGGCACTCGCAGGTGTACCCAGTGCAGGGCCTGGAGTCGCTGGTGCAGGGCGTCGAGTCGGGGATGTTTCAGGCGGGCTTCGCCCTCAATCCGCCGCCGCTGTGGGAGGTGCGCGCGGTGATGGAGGCGCAGGCGACGCTGCCACCCAGCACGCTTCGGGTCGAACCGTTGCCGCCGGCGGGGCTGCTCTATCTGGACCGGGAGGCCTGACCTCTTGGCGTGACGGTTCTGAGCCATGACCTGCCGGAGGACCGACCCCGGCGTGTTCCGCTTGAGCTCCAGCCTGGGCAGGGGAGACGTTGGACTCGATTTGTGGCGGTGGAGTGCACGGGCAGCTTCGCGCACGTGCTGTGCAATCCGCCGTATCGGACGCGAGCATCCGGACGCAGCAGCATGTTCATGGAGAAGGCGATTGCCCGGCACGAGCTGACATGTGAGCTCCAGGACGTGGTGCGCGCCGCGGACCACCTGCTGGTGCCGCGCGGCGCGCTGTTCATGGTGTATCCGGCGTCACGGTTCGGGGAGTTGACGTCCGTGCTCAGGCTTCACCGGATGGAGCCGCGCACCGTGCGGTGCGTGCATCCCTTGGCGGACCGGCCCGCGAAGCTGGTGCTGCATGGGGATGACGAGCACGCGTTCACGGATGAGGTGAACGCGATGTTGATGTGAATGAAGGACGCAGGGGCGCAGGGGAGCACCTGCTCGGCCGTCCACGGCTCTTCAAGCGTGCCCTGGCTGGCAAGATATTGAGCGGAGGCAGCGCAGATTTTCATGCCGGAGCCTGTTGGCAACCAGCCTCCGCCGGTGAGAGTTGGAGGCGGCGGGAATCGAAGCCGCACAGGCGGATTTGGTCCCTACTCGGACCAGAGGTTGCCCGCCCGGTTTTCCCTCTGAAAAGAGGGGTGGCCTTCCGTCCAGGTGAGTCCAGGACCGTCCATTGGATTTGGTTCTTTTTTGGTCCCTGCGGGGAACTAAACCAGCCGGAGTACAGCGCCGGATAGAACCCCGGGCATCGCGCCACCTTCGGGCCGTGGTGCCCATCCAGCGCGCTGTGGTGGTCAGCATACAAGCCCCCGCGCACTCCAAGCCAGGATGCCCGCTTGCGCCGACTGCCACCTCGGACCGTGGAGCCTGCCCAGTGCATGGTGAACGCCACGCGCGCCGAGCGCCACCTCGAAACCGTGAAGCCTGCCGGTGCGTGGTGGGCTCCACCCGCGCCAAGCACCGCCTCGGCCGTATGAAAGCCATCCCCGCTGAGCGTCACCTCGGGGCCGAAGAGATTGCCGGCGTGCATTGGCGGCCCCCTGGCGCCGCGCACCACCAGGGATCGTGGATCCCGTCCGGTGCGTAGTGGCGGCCACGGGCCCATACCGAGCCCCACCTCAGAACTGTGGAGCTTGCCTGAAGCGGGGTAGACGCTACCGGCGCCGCGCATCGGCACGGGTACCGGGAGGGTCATCCGGACGGGTACCGGCGAACTCGCGCTGCGTCAGCCCGCTCGCTTCGAACTACTCAGCGACCCGTAGCCACTCCGGCTTCACAACTCTCTTCGGCATCCGTCGAGGGATGACCGAAACCGCTCAGGTCGGCAATGCCCCGCAGCACGGCGTCCGCCGGACGGATACGGGCCACCCACCCCACGGGTGGCCCCGTGTGCCCCTGACGATGGCTTGGTCCCATGTAGCTGGCGAAAGTCCCCGTCCCCTGGCCCTATGAGACTGGAGACCGACACAAACCTCACGAGATTCCACACGCTTTAGGATTATCTCCTACGAATCGGTGGCGGAATTGATTGCTGCCCCTGTCTCCCAAAAACCAATTTCTGAGTCTGATATAAAAGCTCTGCGACATCCTGGGCCGCAAGAAATAGCTCTAGGCATCTATGAGTGAATTCAACCAGGAAAACACTTCGTTTATTCGCTTCGTCTTTGAGCCCACCCGCGTAGTAAATCACTCGCTGCTCGACACCCTCATACTTGTGAAAACCATGGGCGATGCTACTGCAAAGTGGCTCATCCCAATAGTTATGCAAGAGACGGTCGAAGACCTCTGAACCGTCCAGATATTGTGCGCGCGCATCTAGCGACTTGTCTTCATATTGAGAAAGAGTCTGGACATCTTCTCTGCGCGGAGCCATCCGGGACCAGCCTCCGCGATTGCGCACGTTGTTCCAACCGACAATGAGCGTGAGCGATTCAGAAATAATCTCATGGGAGAACAGAAACAACTGCTTAAGATCCTCGAAAGAAGTCGTAGTAACTCCCTTGCGCTCAAGCAAGTCTGGGTCTCTGCTCTGATAATAACGCAAGCCAAACACAGGAATTAAGAATCTAAAACGCTCCACAAACAACTCAGTAAGACAAAGGAACTTCTCCTCAAGCTGCTGAAGGTAACCCCTCTGATTCAGCATCTCACCAAAATCCATGAGATCTGCAATTTGGGCTGCCGAAAATTTCTTGAGCGCCTTGAATATCAGCTTGGTTATCTCTTCAAAGCGCTCGGGATTACGAATCGGGCTAATGAAGAGCAGATTCAGACGATGCACAGCCATAAGTGATTGTAATTCGTTGCTTATGGACAGCTGATTGGGTGCTAGGAACTCCAATCTCGCCTGCATGGTCAAAATTTCCCGCGCAAGCTGAGGAAGCGCCCTACTGAGCCATAGCTGATTTATGCGCTGAATCTGCGGCCAAGACGTCTTAAGGATGTGAGAAAACCGCTGTATGTTTCTACCAAACTCCTCATATCCCTTGTCGCCCATCACCGCGAATGCTTTTATAAATGGACTAAAGTCGAGAGGTGGCGCCCTTCTGTCTAACTTCTGGAGTTTCTCGGTCAGAAATTCTGGCGAGGCTTCGATGTAGAAGTCGCCTGATTCATCATCCACCAGCTTGGCATTTCGATAGTCCACCCAAAATTTGGGCTTGCTTTGGCTGACGAAAGCTGTAGCAGAGATCAAGACGCCGCAGGATCCGCAGGGCACGCGGATCGGATGCTGCTCTAGATAACCAATTTGGATGCGGATCAATGTTGTGGCTGCACAAAACTCACACTGCACAATTTGTCGGAAGACGGCCATGGCGCTGAGGACTGGCTCGGGTATTGGTTGAGATGATTCTGCCGAAAATAGGGAACTCTAGTACGCAGGAACACGGACCTCCAAGCCCCTTTGGAGGTCTAGTAGGCAGGCACAGAGGTGCAGCTCTGCTTCCTACCTCAATTGCCTAGGGCCACATTCCTCATAGCTGTAGAATACTGGGCCGCTATGCCGAAGGATATCATCGACTTCCAACTAGAGCGTGGGCGCCACGAACAACTGTTAGGGAGGCAGGATGCGCTGACCACGCTGGATTCGTTCCTGCTAAGCGGAGAATCGGCACGTGGGTGGTTGCTGGTCAAGGGAGGGCCCGGGAGAGGTAAAAGTGCGCTGCTCTCGAGTTGGCTGGGGGCTCGGGAGTTAGCGGGGCAGAGAGTTCCGCACCATTTCCTCCGCCGGGGCGTGGAGGACTGGGACCGTCCCGAGGTGGTAGTACGCAACTTAGCGGCACAGGTGGAGGCACTCTATCCCCTGCATGCCGATTTGGAGGCGAAACCCGAGTCGCGGTTGCGAGAGGTGCTGCAGCGGGTATCCACCGCAGTCCTGGTGCCACAGAGGAAGCAGCTCGTGCTGTTAGTCGATGGACTCGACGAGTTGGATGCGAGCGGTCCAAACCCACTGCCGCGCTTCCTACCGCATGCACTGCCTCCAGGGGTGAAGGTCCTGTGCTCTTCTCGCCCTATGTACCCGCACCTGAGTTGGCTAGAGGCTCGGGATAACGTGCGTACCCTCGATCTAGATGGGCAACGATGGGCGGCTTCTAACGAGGAAGTGGTGCGCGAGTACTGGGCGCACGTGGCGCCCAAATTCACACCATCGCTTGAGCCATCCTTAATGGCCCAAGCAATAAAGAATGCACAGGGAAATGTACTTCACGCGGTGAAATTGGCGGAGTGGCTGTTGGAGCAACCCGCCGAGGAACGGCGGGCGGCGATGCTGCCCAGCGGCCTGGATGCCTTCCTTGAGGATGCTTGGCAACGCATCCAAGATCAACCCATGGAAGTCCGGGGGATAGTGCTTGAGGGATTGGAGTTGGTGGCGGTAGCCCGCGAGGCACTTCCTTTATCGGTACTGGCCGATGTCGCAGAATGGAAGGGTATAAGTGCTAGGGAACAGTTCCTACGTGTGGCGCGGCCGTTCCTACTGGAGGAGTCAGGTCACTGGGGCGGGGAGAAGGCGTGGCGCCTCTTCCACAAGGCATTCCATGATTTCATTCTATCGAAGTTAGGAGAGCAGGGGGAGCTACAGCAGCACCGCCGGTTGGCGGAGAATATCTGCAAATGGTCGGTGGATGCGCCTATCAGTGGTTTTCGTAGAAATTATACTTTACGCCATGGCGTGACACACTGGCTGAAGGCACAGGAATGGCAACATGTGCGCAAGCTCTGCATGGATCTAAGTTTTTTGGAGGCAAAGTGCCAGGAGATTGGCATTTTCGCCGTCGAGGAAGACATGCCGCAGGCGGTGGATGGGGTCGGAGAACTCTACAAGACGGCACTGCGGGATCTACACCAAGCTGTTCGAGCGGAGTCTCACTGGTTACGCGAAGACGCAGCGGCCTTCCCGCGATTAATTTACAATCGACTACTCTCCCAGGGATGGAAAGCTGCACGGATTGCAGAGATGCTGCATTTTCCCGGCGGCTTGCCTGCACTCCGTCTGCGACATCCCGTGAGACTAAGGCACGGGGAGGTTCGGACACTCAAAGGGCATGATGGTCCGGTCAATGGCTGCACGGTGACACCCAGTGGGTGGGTGGTGTCGGCCTCGGACGACAAGACGCTTCGGGTGTGGGAGTTGGAAACGGGGAAGGAACTGGCACGAATGGAAGGCCATGAAGGTTGGGTGCGAAGCTGCGCAGTAATACCGGATGGGCGGGTGGTGTCGGCTTCGGATGACAAGACGCTTCGGGTGTGGGAGTTGGAAACGGGGAAGGAACTGGCACGGATGGAAGGCCATAAGGGCCCAGTCTGGGGATGCTCGGTGACTCCGGATGGACGGTTGGTGTCGGCTTCATTCGACGAGATGCTCAGGGTGTGGGAACTAAAGACGGGAATCAAACTGGCGCAGCTGGTGGGCCATAAAGGGGCAGTCAATGGCTGCGCGGTGACTGTGGATGGGCGGGTGGTGTCAGCTTCGTCCGACGGGACGCTTCGGGTGTGGGAGTTGGAAACAGGGAAGGAACTGGCGCGGATGGAGGGCCATGAAGGGCCGGTCAATGGCTGCGCGGTGACTGTGGATGGGCGGGTCGTGTCAGCTTCGTCCGACGGGACGCTTCGGGTGTGGGAGTTGGAAACGGGGAAGGAACTGGCGCGGATGGAGGGCCATGAAGAGCCGGTTAATGGCTGCGCGGTGGCAGCAGATGGCTGGGTCTTGTCGGCCTCGAACGATAAGACTCTTAGGGTATGGGAGCTGGATACAGGGAGAGAGGTAGCACAGCTGGAAGGCCATGAGGGCCCAGTCAAGAGCTGTGCTGTAACGGAAGATGGATGGGTGGTATCGGCATCGGACGATAAAACACTAAGAGTATGGGAGTTGGAGACGGCTAGACAGTCAGCTCGGCGACAAGATCATAAAGGCCCGGTGTGGGGATGCACAGCAACATCAGATGGGCGGCTAGTGTCGGCCTCTTCCGACAAGACGTTGAAGGTATGGGAGCTGAAAACGAAAAAGGAGTTGGCGCGGCTAGAAGGCCATGATGGATGGGTGAGGGGCTGCGCAGTGACAGCGAATGGGCGGCTAGTGTCGGCCTCTTCCGACAGGACACTTCGGGTCTGGAATTTGGAGGCAGGGAAGGAACTGATGCGGCTGGAAGGCCATGCCGGGCCGGTTAATGACTGTGCAGTAACGGCACGTGGGCAGGTGGTGTCGGCCTCTTCCGATAGGACACTTCGGGTCTGGGATTTGGAGACAGGGAAGGAGCTGATGCGGCTGGAAGGCCATGACGGGCCAGTGTGGGACTGTGCAGTAACGGCACGTGGACAGGTGGTGTCGGCCTCTTCCGATAGGACACTTCGGGTCTGGGATTTGGAGACAGGGAAGGAACTGGTGCGACTGGAGGGCCATGACGGGCCAGTGTTGGGCTGCGTAATGACTGCGGACGGTCGATTGGTGTCGGCCTCATCTGACAAAACTCTGAGAATATGGGAACCAACAACAGGCAAGGAACTCGCTCGACTAGAAGGCCATAGAGGGCCAGTATGGGATTGCGCGATGACGGCAGATGGAATGGTGATATCAGCTTCAGACGACAAGACGCTGGGCGTGTGGGATATCGCTTCTGGTCAACGCATTCATACATTTCATGGGATGAGTGGATTTCGTTCAGTTGCCGTCACTAGGGATACCGTTTGCGCAGGAGATACCCTAGGAAACATCTGGATGACGGAAATAGAACCGGCACGAGTCAACCAAGAGCGAAGCCCCAAAGAAAAGCTCGAATCAGGAACTACCGTGAGCGTCAAGATCCCAGCACCCGTTCTCGAAGCATATCGTTCCAATAAACTAGCCCTCTTCGTCGGCTCCGGTCTATCTCTCGGTAAAGACGTTCAAGGCGACTTCCCCACCTGGGGGAAACTCCCTGAACGACTGCTCGATGCTTGCAAGCGCTATGACTCGCTCGATGAAGAAACCATCCGGTTGAAGCACGCGCTATTTAGGAACCGCATGCGGCTCGAATCCATGCTCTCCGAACTGGGGACGCTCCGCACCAGCCTGGGTCGAGATTATCAAAATGCCCTCAATCATATTTTTCGTCCCCCCGATGCTGCTCCGGGCAAAGCACAACATGCCGTGATACAACTCGGCGTCCGCGCCATACTTACGACCAATTACGATCAACTTCTTGAGCTGACTCCAGAAATGCCCCGCAGACAACCATATACATGGAAAGATTCTGACAAGGCGCTCGCCGACCTGCGCGCTGGCCGTAAGATCCTACTCAAAGTCCATGGGACGTCGGAACATCACGATACCGTAGTTATGTCGGAAGTTGAGTACCGCGAGGCTCACTCCAACTCGGGTTATCAAGCAGTTCTACGGCATCTACTCCAAGAACATCTTTTTTTGTTTGTAGGCTACGGGATGAATGATCCGCTTGATCTTGATTTGGCGCTCAAAAGCAATGTTGAGTCATTCGGAATCACCACGCAGCGACACTATGTGTTGCTAAGAGACGCGGCAGCTAACGACCATGACCGTATTGAGCGTGAATACAATATTCGAATCATTGATTGCAGCCGCCATGAGCAAGTTCCCGAGTTCTTAGAGAGCCTCGCCGCGGCGAAGGCAATCCCGTGACTGCTTTTGAGGCCCGAGCCGCAATAGCCAAGAGGCCCAGGCCCCTACCTCGCACCTCATGGGATGCGGTAACCGTTCAGGGGTGGTGTTGAGGCCTCCGTCGCGGTGTGCAACCCGTGGCGGATGAGCATGAAAGCCCTTGGGACGCTGGAATCGAAGATTGAACGATTGGTCCACGAGCACCTGGTGGAGCAGCAACGCTTGGTAAAGGCTGCGGTGGAGCGCGCGTTCTCGGTGTTGGCTCCCGCGCCCTCCGTGGCAATGCAGCGGCGCGGGACGAGAGTCCGACGCTCTTCAGGTGCCCTCGCTGACCTCGCGGAGCGGCTGCTCGAGGCGGTGCAGGAGTGTCCGGGCGAGACGATGGCTGCCCTGGCCGCGCGCGTCGGAGAAAAGCCACGGGCGCTTCATCGGCCGATGATGCGCCTGAAGCAAGAGGGCCGTGTGCGCAGGGCGGGTGAGCGAAACGCGACGAGGTACTTCCCGATGTGAAAGAAGGCCGCGTAGCGCTCAGGGCGCGGCGAAGAGCGAGGGCGCGGGCATCCCCGTCCGGGCGGCGGTGCAGCAGGCCGTCAGGAACTCGAGCACATTCTTTTCCTGCTTGCGGGCGGTATGCGCCACCGTCATCACCCTCTCGGCGAAGAGGTTCCCCCGAGGGCTCTGGGTGCCGAAGCTTCGCTTGCGCCACAGGACGAAGGCCCGCAGCTCGCGCTCGGCATGGTTGTTGGTGGGCTCGACGCCCTCCCTGTCAACGAAAGTCCACAGCGCCGCCCGGTGCTGGAGGATGTCCTCACAGGAGCCAGAGACGTGCGGCAGCCTCGCGGCCACGGCGCGCTCAAGCAAGGCTTCCACCTGCGTGCGCACCGAGGCCATGCGCTCACGCAGCGTGTCCCGCTGCAACTCGCCGCTGCGCAGTCGTCCCCAATAGTCGAAGAGGATGCCGATGTAGTCGAGTAGCTCGCGCCCAATCGCTCCGGCTGGCCCGTCACGCTCCGAGAATGAAACGGCCTTCCTCAAGAGGTGGGCCCAGCACACCTGCCGCGCTTCCATGGCCCAGAAATTCAGCGCGGTGGCGCGGTCGCTCACGAGGACGCCGAGTTTCTGGCCGAAGAGCGGCGCAAGTGTCCGTGACTTGCTGTCCGCCAGAATCTTGAAGACGGTGGCCATTGACGAGGCGATGGTCCATAGCGTGCGCGCCAGGCCGGCCTCAAGCCACTGCGTGCCGTCCGTGTGCTTCACCGGCGCCAACAACACCCGGGACCAGGCCTCGTCCACCGCGGGCTTCACCGCCTCGCTGACGCGCGCCTCGACGGCGCTCACTGCCCCCAGCGAAATGTCGATGCCCAGCACATCCCCCAGAAGCCTCACCGCCGAGCGCCGACTCAGGTGGTAGACGCCCGTCAAAAGGCCAACGACGGCGGACAGCCGCGGGCCGAAGGCCGACGTCGGAATCGCCGCGGTGCTTGCCCACGTCTCATGCTTGCACCTGGGGCACTCCACGCCATGGCGCATCCACTGCGTGACGTGGGCCTTGAGCGGCGGCAATTCCACGGACTGGTAGCGCCGCACCCGCGTGCCACCTTCGGGCGAGAGAGGAGCCCAGCAATTCCCACACGCGGACGGGAAGAGGTGCTTGAACTCGCTCACCTTCTCCTCGGCAACAAGCGCGCGTGTCAGTCCCACGTGCCCCGGCTGGCCACCGCGCTTCTTCTCACTGCCGCTCTGCCTGCGTCGCACGGCCTTCTGCCCCGGCGTATCGCTCGACGGCGGCCGGTTCGAGTTGCCCGAATCTCGCCGCAACTGCTCCCGCAGCTCCTGCACCAGTCGAGTCAGCTCCTCGACCTGACGCTCAAGTTCCGCGATGCGCGCATCCTTGGGGTCGACCTCGGCCACGACGGGGTGTGTCCCATGTCCCACGCCGCGTCAGCGAGCGACAGGCCTCCCGCCGACTGCTGGCCTGCTCCTTCTTCAGCCGCCCATCACCCCTGAACGCTTACCGAAACCTCTAGCAGAATCGCGCCCTTACCTCGTAACCGCCCGGAATGCTCAGGAGTCGATATCCCGCCGCGTCCCGTCCTGTTCCAGCCCATTCCGCACGTTCCTGCGACATACGTGCAACATGGCGAAGCCCGTCGCCTGGTCAGCGAGCCGGGGCAGACGCTATCGCACGCCCGCCGCCCGGATGCCGTCGACCTCGACGAGGAGGTGGAGGGGACCTCGCAAGGCCGGGTTGGGCCGGTAGGGGGGCGGGTCGGCAACGAGCCTGGGGTGCTCAAGGCGGCAGGCGAGTTCGGTCAAGGCGATCTGTGCCTCCAACCGGGCAAGCGGTGCACCAAAGCAGTAGTGAATGCCACTGCCGAAGCCCAGGTGCGAGTTGTTGGGCCGGTCGGGCATGAAGCGGTCGGGGTCGTCGAAGCGCTCTGGGTCGCGGCTGCCCGCAGCGAGCATCAGCACGAGCGGCGAGCCCTGGGGAATGGTGGTGCCGGCAATGTCGATGTCGGCCAGAGTGACTCGGTCAGGCAGGAACTGCACCGGTGGTTCATAGCGCAGCAGCTCCTCGACCAGCGGGATGCTCAGCTCGGGCTCGCGGCGCAGCCGCTCGAACACGCCGGGGTGGCGCAGCAGGGTGAGCATGCCATTGGCGATGAGGTTGACGGTGGTCTCATGGCCAGCGACGAGCAGCAACGCGGCGGTGCTCAACACCTCTTCCCGCGACATCCGCCCGTCGGGGCCGTTATCCGTCAGGAACCCGGAGAGCAGGTCGCCGCCCGGCTGGCGCAGGTGGGCATCGGCGAGCGCAGCGAGGTACTGCCCCAGCTCCGCTTTCGTCCGGTCGCGCTTGGCCTTTCGCTGCTCGATCGTCCCTGTGGTGGGGTCAAGGGTCTCGACGCCCGCGTCGGCCAACTCGTGAAAGCGCGCTTCGTCCTCGCGAGGGACTCCCAGCAGCTTGCAGATGACAGTCACAGGGAATGGGTAGGCCACGTCGCCGACGATGTCGACTTGGTTCTTGCCCGCGAGCGCGTCAAGCAGGCCCGTCGTGGTCTCGACCAGCCAGGGACGAAGGGCATCAATGCGTCCGGGGGTGTGCGGCGGCCCGAAGGGCCTCATCGCCAGCTTCCGGAGCCGGTCGTGGTCGGGAGGGTCGCGCCGGATGAAGGGCTCTGGCAGCCCTGGAGGGCCCTCCTGGGGGGAGGGCGTGGCACCGGCCTGCCGGACGAGGTTGCGTATGTCGGAGCTGACCCGTGGGTCGTGGAGCAACGCGACAATCTCATCGTAGGTGCTGACGATGTACGTGCCGTCGGCCTCGCGCGCCACGGGAGTCTTCCGCAACTCGGCGTAGAGCGGGTAGGGGTTGGCCCGGTTGGCCGGGTCGAGGATCTGCTCGAAGATGCTGGCCTGTGCCATGAAGCGGTCTCCTTGAGTCCGTTGGAGGGGTGGGGTGACGCGGCTGCCGACATTCGGCTCAAAGGTGCCGGTACACCCACCGGACCCGCCGCTCGTAGGGTTCACGGCCGGTGACCATGACGGTGGCCTCGTGCTCGGACACGGCCCGTTTCGGAAATTCGGGAGGGACGGGCCGCATCTCGGCGGGCTGATGGACGGTGCGGAAGGCGGGCGGGAACGGCGCGGCTGCATCGATCAAGCCCTGGTAGAACTCCAGCCATTTGGGCTGGTCGAAAGCGACCGCGGCGGTGACACGCCCCTTGTAGCCATAGACGGCGACGAATCGGCGCTCGGCGAGTGAGCCCTGGGTGATGACGAGCGCGTCCGAGAAGGTCGGCACACCCACCGATTTGATGTTGACGCCGAATTGCGTGGACCAGAAGGTGGGGATGGTCAGGTGTGGCCAGCGGTCCGCTTCCGGGCTGAGCATGTTGTGGGCCGCAATCTTGGCCTGGGTGACCGCGTTGCCCCAGTGCTCGAGGGACAGGAACTGGTAGTCGTAGATCGGGTGAGGGACGCGGGCCACGTCCCCGGCGACGAAGATGTTCCTGGTCACCAGGCCGTTGATGTCGAACGCGTGGCAGGCCGCATCACAGGCCACTCCCCATCGAGTCACCGCCAGCCCCGAGTCGCGCAGCCACTCCACGTTGCGGATCGCCCCTAGCGCGACCACGGCCACGTCGACGTTCAGTGTCGAGCCGTCGGAGAAGTGGGCCCGCCGCAGCCTCCCGTTTGCATCCCCCTCCAGCCGCGTGACGGTGACGCCGCAGCGCAGGTCGACGCCATGGTCGCGTTGCAAGGCGGCTGCGACCGCCCCGACAACTCCGCCGAGCGCCCCCACCAGTGGAGTGGCCCCCCGCTCCGTGACGGTCACCGGCAGACCCAGCTCGCGGCACGCGGAGGCGACCTCCGAGCCGGTGAACCCGCCGCCGATGACCAGAACCCGGCCGGGTCTGGCGGCCAGACGGCGCTGCAACTGGGCCGCATCGTCGCGGGTGCGCACCACCTCTACGCCCTCCAGCGACGCCTCCGCGTCGTTGGGCCACGGCCGGGCACGCGCCCCCGTCGCAATCAGCAACCGGTCGAACTGGACCCTGTTCCCGTCAGCAAGGAGGACCTGCCTGCCGGCTAGGTCCAGTCCCATGGCACGGACTCCCAGGTGCCAGTCCGCATCGAGCTCGTCGCTGTAAGGCAATAGGGTGTGGTCTGCCTTCACCCAACCTGTCAGGACCTGCTTGGAGAGCGGCGGCCGGTCGTACGGGTCGCAGGCCTCATCCCCGATGAGGGTCAACGACCCAGCAAAGCCTTGGGTGCGGAGCATGAGGGCGGCAGTCAACCCGGCCAGGGATGCGCCGACGATAACGATGCGGCCACCGCGCTTGAACGCCGCTTCCGCGTCGGTGAGACGCACGGGCCCCCTGGGCTTCCGTCGCTGTGCAGGCTCTTTCCGCATCGCCGCCAGGGTGCCCATCCCGCCAATGTGGATGGCCTGGACGGGGCACGCCGCAGCGGCTCGCTTGATCTGCTCACGAAGGGCGTCGTCGGGGTTGGAGTCGTACAGCAGCGCATCCCCGCTCTGCATCCTGAACACGCTCGGCGCAAGGAAGGCGCACTGCGCATACCCCTGGCAGCGGGTGAGGTCGACGACGACTCTCATGGGCACACGGCCTCCTCAAAGGGGTGGCATTTCGCATGGGAGGCGCACGGGAGGAATGGGCCGGAAGTTCGAAGGGAATGACCGGTGGTGTCCAGCGAGCGGCGTATGAACGCAATCTCCTCGCGCGTGAGCAGCCTGCTCTCCGCGTGTTTCCAAGTGGACCCGCACCTCTACTGGCAGCAGGTCGATCCGTATCCGTCCGGCCAAGGACGTGCTGAGAGACGTTGAGTGAGGAGTCGGCGCCGTGGACCCTGGCGTGCATGTCGAAGCCGGAATGGTGGCGGGTTGCTGAGGCCTTCGAGGCGAGCGGACTGACGCAGAAGGATTTCTCCGCGCAGCGAGGCGTGCGGATGGTGCTGGGGGCGCAGTTCAACTCGTTCCTGCACCCCGTCACGGTGCTCACCATTCTGCCGCTGTCGGTGGCGGGCGCGGCCTTCGCGCTGCTGGCCACGGGCAGTACGCTGAACATCTTCAGCATGATTGGCCTGCTGCTGCTGATGGGCATCGTGAAGAAGAACTCCAGCATCCTGGTGGACTACGCGCTGCAGGAGCGGGAGCGCGGGGCGGATGCGTTCCAGGCCATGCTGCGCGCGGGCCCGGTGCGGCTGCGGCCCATCCTGATGACGTCCACCGCGACGATGATGGCGGCGGTGCCGGCGGCGCTGGCGCTGGCGCGGGCTCGGAGACGCGCGCGCCCATGTCCATCGCCGTGCTCGGCGGCCTGTCCGTGTCCACCGTGCTCAGCCTGCTGGTGGTGCCCGCCTTCTACGTCATCGCGGACCGGATGAAGACGCGGGTGGGAGCGAGGCTGGGGAAGAAGCCGGATGCCGAGTCGGGCCCGCACCCGCCTCGCACCGACGAGCCCCGGCCGGCCACGCACGACTGAGAGGCGGAACGGAGCTTCCGTTCCACGCACGCCGCCAGCACCCCCGTGAGTCCAACCGGGTGGGGCTGGCGGCGTCCTCGTCTCAGGGGGCCACGAGCCCCAGGCCCTCGAAGGTGACGTCGACGTCACCCAGGCAGTCGGCGAGCTTCAGCGGCGAGTCGGGGCGGAGGCGGAAGTCGCCCGCGTCGGCGTCCCTGAAGAGCGGCTCCAGCACCACGTTGCCGTTCTCACCCAGGACGACGCGCGGCGGGACGGCGTGGGTCTCCGCGACGTGCTGGTCGTTCTGGAAGAAGACGTTGCAGCGGATGTCCCCCGTCTGCACGTACATGTGGCTGAGGCCCACGGCCGAGCCGGCGATGACGTTGCGCCGGATGTCGACCTGGCCCGCCTGCACGCCGAGGGCGAGCGAGGTGTTCTTCCAGAAGATGTTCTCTTCGACGACCGCCGCGTCCTGGAGGTGGTTGAAGGCGAGCGCGTAGTCATTCCTCCAGAAGAGGTTGCGGCGCACGTCCGCGAGCGCGTGGAAGTAGAGCAGCACCCCGGTGCCGTTGCCCTCGAAGATGTTGTTCGTCACGAGCGCGGACGTCGTCGCGTCATGGCCGTCCGCGAAGATGGCGGAGGCGTACCAGTTGCCGCCGCACCAGCGGTCCAGGTCGGACGTCATCGTGCACCACGTGTCGGAGCCCACGTTCCGGAAGGTGAAGCCGGAGATCTCCACGTCGCTGGCGCCGGAGTAGTCGATGAGGTTGAAGGGCTCGCCCAGGCCGTCCCAGAGGGTGATGGGCGCGCCTGCGCCGATGAGCCGGATGCCGCTCTTGAGGACGACGTGCTCGGAGTAGACGCCCGGCGCGACGTACACCGTGTCTCCGTGCTGTGCGGCGTCGATGGCGGCCTGGATGGTGTCGTAGTGCTTGGGCACCACGAGGGTGCGCGGCTCCCGGGGCTCGGGCTGCTCCGGGGCCGCTCCCGCGGGCTGCTGCACGTCAGGTGTGTCGAGTGCCGCGCCCTCGGCGTCGAGAGACTCGTTGCCCGTGGGGCTTCCACAGGCGGCCAGGCAGAGCGTGAGCAGCGTGAGTGAGCCAGGGTGCTTCCAGGACATGGTTTCCCCTCCCAATGGAGTCACGAGACAGTCGGCCCCTGTCGCACCACGAAGTGTTACCCGAATCCGAAGCGGAATGGCTCCTCGAAGATCTGAGGCTCGCGGCCGTTGAACCCTCAGAGTTCTGAGAGAGTGTGTCGTGTCCTGAACGCGCCGCACGCTACGCTGCGTTCCTGATTCCCTTCGGAGGCTTCGTGAAGCGGCTTGCCCCTGTGTTGTCCCTGCTCACCCTCATCCTGGGAGCTGTCGCCACGGCCCAGCCCGCCGCGTCGCCGTGCGCGCCGCGCGGATGCTCGACGTGAAGAGCGGCAAGTACGTGGCCCAGTCGGTCATCCTCATCGAGGGTGACCGCATCGTGAAGGTGGGCCCCGGGCTGCAAATCCCCGAGGGTACGGAGGTGGTGGACCTGGGGACGTCCACGTTGCTGCCGGAGCTCATCGACTGCCACACGCACCAGATGGCGCGCGAATCGGAGACGCCGAACGGCTACGAGCTGGCCCTGCTCACCAAGTCCCAGGCCACCCGCGCGCTGGAGGGCGCGGCGAATGCGCGGGCCACGCTGCGCGCCGGCTTCACCACCGTGCGCGACGTGGAGAACGAGGGCAGCGGCTTCGCCGACGTGGCCCTGCGCGACGCCATCCGCCAGGGGCTCGTGGAGGGGCCTCGCATGCTGGTGGCCACCCGTGGCATCGCGGCGGTGGGCGCCTACCACCCGTTTGGCACCTCTCCCGACGTGAAGGACCTGTCCACGGGAGCGCAGTTCGTCAGCGGTGGGGAGGAGGCCCGCCGCGCCGCACGTGAGTAATTGGGGCAGGGCGCGGACCTGCTGAAGGTCTACGCGGACTGGGCCATGCCCACGCTCACCGTCGACGAGCTGCGCATCATCATCGACGAGGCGCACAAGGCGAAGCGCAAGGTGGCCGTCCGCGCGATAACGCCCGAGGGCATCCGCAATGCACTCGCCGCGGGCGCGGTATCCGTCCGGCCAATGACGTGCTGAGAGGCGTTGAGTGAGAGGCCGGCGCCGTGGACCCTGGCGAGCATGTCGACGCCGGTGGAGAAGCAGGAGTGGTTTCGGGTCGCCGAAGCCTTCGAGGGGAGCGGACTGACGCAGAAGGCGTTCTCCCAGCAGCGAGGCGTGAGGTTGAGCACGCTGCAGTCGTGGGTGTACCGACGACGACGCCAGCAGCCTGAGAAAGCTGAGACGGTGCGCCTGCTGCCGGTGGAGGTGGCTGGCATGGCGCAGCCGGGGCCGGCGTTGCTGGAGGTGGTGCTGGCCAGCGGTGCGTGCCTGCGATTCGCCTCCGGCACCAACGTGGAGTACGTGGCCCGCCTCGTCGCGGCACTGGGGCGGTGAGGCGGTGTTTTCGCTGCCCGCGTCGGTGCGCGTGGTGCTGGCCACAACGCCGGTGGACATGCGCAAGTCGATAGACGGCCTCATGGCGCTGGTGCGCGCCGAGTGGGGCGAGGACGTCTACTCGGGGCACCTCTTCGCCTTCGTCTCGCGCAGGGGCGACAGAGTCAAGGTGCTGACGTGGAGCCGAGGCGGCTTCGTGCTGCTGTACAAGCGGCTGGAGACGGGGAGATTCTGGCTGCCGCCGGTGGACGCGGGTGCCCAGGTGGTGCACCTGGACGCCACGCAGTTGGCGATGCTGCTGGACGGCATCGACGTGGCCCAGGTGAGGCGCCAGCCCGCCTGGACGCCTCCCGGGCGCACGGGCACCTGAGACGAGAGGCCCGGGACGCAGTGCGGCGGCGACGTGTTGTGGCGGAGTGCCCCGCGAGCTTCCGCAAGACCACTTCTGCCCCTGGCGCGAGGAGGCCGAGGAACTCAAAGAGCGCCTGACGTCGCTGGAAGCAAAGATGGCGACGCTGGAGCGCCACGTCTTCAGCCGCAGGACGGAGAAGCTGCCGACGGTGGCCTCCGAGCTGCGAGGGGATGCGGACACCACGGCGGCCCAGGCCGAGGCCGCGAAGAAGAAGCGCCGAGAGAGAGCGGCCCGGAAGGCCGAGCAGGCCCCGGCGCGGGAGATTCGCCACGCGGTGCCCGCCGAGGAGCGCTGCTGCCCCGCATGCGGCGGCGAGGACTTGAGGCCGCTGGGCAAGGGCCGCGCCTCGGTGCTCTTCGAGCACATTCCCGCGCGCTTCGAGCGGCAGGTGCACGTGCAGGAAGTGCTGGCATGCACGTGCGGCAAGGGCGTCGTCACCGCGCCGCCTCCGCCCCGCGTGGTGGACAGGGGCGAGTACGGCCCTGGCTTCATCGCGCACGTGGCGCACGTCGAAGTGCGCGGACGCCATGCCGCTGCACCGGCTGGCCCAGCGGGTGGAGAGAAGCGGCGTGCCCATGAGTCGCAGCACGCGTAACGGACCTCTTCCACCAGGCCGCCTCGGTGCTGCTGCCACTGTCCCAGCACCTCTTGCAGTGCATTGCCTCGGCGGACGTGGTGTGGGCGGACGAGACGCCCTTGCACGTGCTGGACGTGAAGAAGACGAAGCTGGGCTACCTCTGGACTTTCCTCACCCAGAATGAGGAAGGGCAGTGGCTCATCGGCTACCGCTTCAGCATGGGCCGGGGCGGCAAGACACCCAGGGAAGTGCTGGGCGGCACCGCGGGCGCCCTCGTGGTGGACGGGTACACCGGCTACAACGCGGTGACGCTGCCAAAGGGCCGGGTGCGCGTCGGCTGCTGGGCCCACGTGCGTCGTCGCTTCTTCGACGCGCTGGCCACCGCCCCCGAGGCGCGTGAGGCCCTGGACTTCATCCTCGAACTCTACCGCGTGGAGGCCCAGGCCAAAGACGCGGACCTGGTGCGCACGGCCGCCCACCGCGAGCTGCGCCAACTGCGCAGCGCCCCCATCCTCGCGCGGCTGCGCGTCTGGCTCGAAGCCCAGGCCCCGCGTCACCCGCCCAAGACATGGGCGAGCGCATCCGCGAGGTCGGACAGGGCCCGGATGGCGCCATCTGGCTGCTCCAGGACGGCAAGGCCGGCCGCCTGCTCAAGCTCACGCCCAAGGGCCAGTAAGCGCCTTCGCACACGTAAAAGGCCGGGCATTGCCCGGCCTTTTGCGTGGATGACACCGGGTCGGCAGGCCCGGCCTCTCAGCCGCGCACCACCGGCGTGGCACAGTCCTGGGCGCGCTGCAGGCCCATGAACATCGCATCGGAGGACTGCTGGAACACGCGCAGACCGAACTCGGGCAGGATCGCCAGCAGGTGGTCGAAGATGTCCGACTGGGTCGCCTCGTACTCGGCCCAGGCCGTGGAGGCGGTGAAACAGTAGATCTCCAGGGGCAGGCCGTGCTCGGTCGGTGCCATCTGACGCACCAGTAGGGTCATGTTCTGGTTGATGCGCGGGTGGGTGCGCAGGTAGCGCTCCACATAGGCGCGGAACGTGCCCAGGTTGGTCAGCCGGCGGGCATTGACGGGCTCGGGATGCACGGCGGCCACTTGGGCATTCCACTGCCCCAGCTCCTCGCGCTTGCTGGCCAGGTAATCATCGAGCAATGCGAACTGGTAGATGCGTGGCTGCAACGCATCATCCAGGAAGCGCACGCTGTGCTGATCCAGGTAGATCGAGCGCTTGATCCGGCGGCCACCGCTCTGCCGCATGCCGCGCCAGTTCTTGAACGAGTCGCTGATCAACTTCTTGGTCGGGATGGTGGTGATGGTCTTGTCCCAGTTCTGCACCGTCACCGTGTGCAGGGCAATATCGATCACATCACCGTCGGCGTTCTGGCTGGGCATCTCGATCCAGTCACCGATGCGCACGCGACCATCGCCGCTGATCTGCACGCTGGCCACCAGCGACAGGAGCGTGTCCTGGAAGATCAGCATCAGCACCGCCGTGGCCGCGCCCAGACCGGTGAGCACATGCAGCAGCTTCACGCCGGCCAGGGTGGCCACGATGGACAGGCCGGCCAGTACGAAGACGATGATCTTGGCCACCTGCAGGTAGCCCTTGATCGGCTTGTTCCGCGCATCCGGGCGGCGTTCGTAGAACGCGTTGGAAGCGTCGAAGGCATGGCTGGCGGCCAGCGCGAGCGTGGCCACTGTCCACACGTGGCAGGCGCCCTGGAGCAGGACCACCAGCGCTGCCGGCAGACCCGGCACCAGCGACAGCCCGGAGGCGATCACCACCGACGGCACCACGTTGGACAGGCGCTCCACCGCGCGCAAGGCCAGCCGGGTGTCGTGCTCGGGGCCGGACAGCCGCTCGATCACATGGTGCAGGCCGCGCAGCAGGATCTTCTTGGTGACGAAGTTGGCCAGCCAGGCCACCCCCAGCAGCGCCGCCAGCACAGTGACCGGCCAGGCCATCGGCCAGGGCTCCAGCTGGCGTTGAAGCGCGCTCAGCCACGGCAGGATCGTCACGGGTTGTTGCACATTCATGAGCAGGTAATACCTCCTTGGCTTGGGTGCGGTCAGCCGTCTTGACGGCTACGTTCGATGAGCACCCCCACCGCGCGCGCCACGTACCGCGCCGGGCTTGGACAGCTTCAGGCGCAGCCACTGCACGCCGAACTCCTCCAGCACGATGGCCGCGCAACGCTCGGCCAGGGTCTCCACCAGACCGAAGTCAGACTGGCCGACGAACTCGATCAGTCGCTTGGAGACGGCCTTGTAGTTGAGGGTGTGCGCGATGTCGTCGGTGGCGGCGGGCTTGCGGTTGTCAACGCCCATTTCCAGATCGAACACCAGGGTCTGGCGGATGCAGGAGGACGTCGACGTGTTCGGCTGCGTGAGGTGTGGAGGCAGGCGGCGGGTCTTGGCGTACGTGAAGTGGGCCCCCGGGGTGCGGGCGATTCTGGAGCACCTGGGCTTGCCCACGGCCTGTGCGAGGTTGGCCCCGGCACGAGGGCCACCCCAGGCCGCGTGGTGTTGAGGCGCAAGACAGCCACCGGGCCGGCGGCCCCTGCCACGCACCTGATGGGAGCGCGGCCTGGGCAGGCGTGTACCCCAAGGGGGTTCAAGCGGTCTGTCCACCGGCCGGGAGCATCGCTCGGGAGGCCCCGTCAGCGGCCCTCCTCGGCCCCTCCGCTCCAGCCCTCACCCTCAACAGGGCCTCTATCCCGCCGATACGTTGACGCCCCCGGGACGGTGTGTCCCGGAGGCGCCAGCACACCTTGCGCGACGTCAGCTGCCGCGCGCCCCGTTACTCGGGAATCCCACCGAAGGCGCCCGACTCGAAGTCGTGGATGGCCTGGATGATCTCCCGGTGGTTGTTCATCACGAACGGCCCGGTGTGGGCGATGGGCTCGTGGATGGGCTCGCCCGCGAGGACGATGAAGTGCGTGTCCTCTTCGGCCCGGAGGGAGAGGGTCTCCCCGTCGTTGGCGAACACCGCGAGTTCACCGCTCCGGATGCTCTCCGCGTCCACCGTCACGCGGCCGTTGGCGACGAGCACCAGGGCGTTGTGGTTCGAGGGCAGCGACAGGTTGAAGTCCTCGCCCGCGCGCACCTTCACGTCGAGCATGGAGATGGGCGTGAAGGTCCTGGCGGGCCCCTTCGCGTCACCGTAGCTCCCGGCGATGATGCGCACCCGGCTGTGCTCCGTGGCCTCCCCGCCTCCTTGAACGGGGACCACCGGAATCTGCTCCTTCGTGATGGGCTGGTAGCCCGGAGCGGACATCTTGTGCTGGCGAGGCAGGTTCACCCAGAGCTGGAGCATGTGGAACGTGCCCCCGCGCCGGGAGAAGTCGTGCTCGTGGTACTCCTCGTGGAGGATGCCGGACGCCGCCGTCATCCACTGCACGTCCCCGGGACTGATGACGCCGGAGTGGCCCGCGTTGTCGCGGTGCGCGACGTGACCCTCGAACGCGAGCGTCACCGTCTCGAAGCCACGGTGCGGATGCCAGCCGACGCCCCGCTGGCCCTTCGCCAGCGCGGGGTAGTCATGGGGCGGATGGTAGTCGAGCAGCAGGAACGGACTGGTCCGCTCCTGGCGCAGGCCGCCGCTCGGCACGAGGGTGTGGACGCGGAAGCCGTCACCCACCCAGTGCAGCTCGCCGCCACCATGGACACTTTCCAGGGTGCGGGGGCGGGAAGTGGTTCGAGGAGAAGTGGGAACGCTGACTTGGGTCGTGGTGCTCATGGTTCCAAACCTAAGAGCCGAGCCCCGTCTGTAAATCGCTCCAGGTCGTGATGCTTTTCATCACGTCGTGTGATGGTCCGCGCCCCCGAGCGCGAGCTGGCACAGCGAGGTGAGCCGGTTCGAGGCCCACGTCGCCACCGGGCCCAGCGGCGTGCCCTTGCGGCGCACCAGGGCGAGCGGGCGCTGGGGTGGGGGCCCCCCCTCCCAGGCCGCCAGTCGCAGCGCCACCAGCCGTCCTGCGGCGAGGTCGTCGCGGACGAGGTGCTCGGGCTCGAGGCCCCAGCCGATACCGCCGACGAGGAGTGAGTGCTTGGTCATCAGGTCCGCGACACGCCAGAGGCGCGAGCCGATGACGCCCCGGTCCGCCGTGCCCGTCTTGCCCTCCGGCAGTCGCTCGCTCAGGACGATTTGGATGGCGGAGGCGAGGTGCGCCTCCGTGAGGACGCCCTTCACCGCCGCGAGCGGATGCGAGGGCGCGGCGACGGGAATCATCTTGAGGAGCGCGATGGGGCGCTGCTCCAGGCCGGTGAGGTCCAGGTCCGCGCCGGCGATGCCCAGCGTCGCGCGCCGCTCGCGCACGCGCTCCGTCACCGCGGACAGCAGCTCCACCTCCAGCGCCAGCTCCACACCCGGGTGCGTGCGCGCCAGCTCCCGCACGAAGTCCAGCAGTGCGTCGGTGGGGAACATGGCGTCCACCACCAGCGCCAGCTTCGTCTCCTCGCCGCTCTTGAGCCGGCCCACCACCGCCTGGAACGAGGCGATGTCCTCGTGGAGTCGCTGCGCCGCCGCGACGACGGCTTCTCCCTTCGCCGTCAGACGCGGGACGCGCCCGCTCCGGTCGAAGAGCCGCAGGCCGAGCTGCTTCTCCAGCCGCTGCATGGCTTGACTGACGGCGGGCTGCCCCTGGCCGAGCTTCCGGGCCGCCGCGGAGAAGCTTCCCTCCTCGGCCACCGCGCGGAGCGTGCGGAGCTGGTCGATGGTGACGCTTTCGAGCACCGCGCGACTGCATCACATCGACGGCGATGATGCACGCGCGCGCCCTCGCGCTACTTCTTCGAGGACAGCCAGGAGACGACGGGCGAGGCCAGTGTCGCGGCGGCGGTGCTCTCCGGGAGGGCGCCCCGGAGCATCTCGCGGGAGATGGCCACCGCGCGCGCCGATGATGCCCCGCAGCGCTGTCGCAGCGTGTCCCGGGGCAGCTTACAGAAGGGCAGGAGGACGTTCGACTTCGACGTGTTCGGCTGCGTGAGGTGTGGCCATCCGCACGCAAGGGCGCGGGACTTCGCGAGCCCCCTCAATGCCGAGGCCAGCGCACGGCGGGGAGCACCGCCGGCCCAGGAGTGGCACCAGCGAGACATGCCTGCCAAAAATGACGTGGAACCCGCCCAGCCCGCTCTCACGGCTCAGCCATACAGCTCGCTCAGCGGTCCCGGCGCGATGCGCGTGCTGCCCTCCTGCCCGAAGGTGTTGAAGTCCGCGTCTCCGAACGCGTGGCCGAGCGTGTTGAAGAGGTTCGAGACCTGCCGGTTCCGGGCCGCGTCGTACTTTGGGTACACGACCGTGCGTCCGTCGGTCTTCAGGCCCAGCGCGTTGCCGCCCACCACGAGCTTCGGCCACTCACGCGAGGTCGAGTGGTGCTGCTCGCCGTTGTCGGACATGAAGACGATCGCGGTGTGATCCAACATCGAGCCGCTCGCGCCGACCTCGGGCGTGGTGGCCAGCGTCCTCGCCAGGTTCGCCACCAGTTGCACGTGACGGCGGGTGACCTCGGCGACGCGATCCCAGTTCTGCCCCGCATCCAGGCCGTGCTGCAGGCTGTGTCGCGGGATGTCGGTCACGTCCGGGCCGTAGGCCACGTCGAAGCCCGAGGTACCCGTCGCCAGCACCACCGTGTTCGTCAGCCCGCCCAGGAGGGACGCCGTGGCGATCTGGAACTGCGCCTCGAACCACTTCAGCGAGTCGGGCGGTGAGCCCGCGCCGGTGATGAGCGGGTTGTCCTTCGGCGCCGGTGGCAGGTAGGGCCGCACGCGGTCCGCCATGCCTTCGAGCTGATCCTCCCGCGTGCGCAGCGACTCGAGCGAGGAGACGTAGCGCTCCAGTTTCAGCCGCTCGTTGGAGTTGCCGCTGAACTCCGCCAGTGCCTTCCGCGAGTCGGCCAGCGCGAAGTCGAAGAGCATCTTGCGATCGCGCCCGTTCGTCGAGCCACCGAGCAGCGAGCCGAAGGTGCTGTCGAACGCGAGCGACGGGTTGACGATGATGCCCGCGGGCTTGCGGGGTCCGAGCGCGCAGGTCTCGTACACGATCGACACGCGCGCGGAGCTGGTGCCCAGGCGCAGCACGTCGAACGGTGCACCCCGGCGCAGGCGAGGTGCGATCACCGCGTCGAAGGTCGCGCCCGCGCCGTTCACCGCGCAGCTCAGCCCGCCCGTCCCGCTGGAGTGCCCGCCGCCCGCGATGAGGTTCGAGAGCCCCAGCAGCACGGCGGAGCGGTTCACCAGGTCGATGTTGCCGGAAGACGCCGCCAGCGGCCCGAGACTGATCGCGCTGGCGAGATTGTCGCCCTCGCGCACCATCGGCGTGTCCTTGTACGCGTCCCAGAAGATGCGGTCGGAGGTGTTGGCTCGCCCCCCCAGCGCCGCGCGGGTGCCCGTGCTCAGGAGCGCGCGGGGGTAGACGCCATTGCACTCGAGGACCAGCACCAGGCGCGCCGGCAACGCTGACGACTGGGCGTAGACGTCGTGGAAGTAGGGTGCGAAGAGGCCGGCGGCCATGCCCTTCAGGACGGTTCGTCGCGAGAACATGGCGGTCACTCTCCAGCCTGCGGCACACGCCGCGTCTTCCAGGTGTCGCTGGTCATCAGCGTGGTCAGCATCTTGGAGAACGAGCCGTTGTTCTGGTCATAGGCCTGCTCCATCTGCGTCAGCGTACATGCGTCGCTCGCGTTCTCCGGGCGGCCCATGAAGTAGCGGAAGGCCTGTCGCAGGAAGCAGCGTTTCACGTGCCGCGAGGCAGCCAGGCGCTCGCTCAACTCCACTGCGTCGCGCACCGGGCCGTCCAGCGCGGGGTCCGGCATCGACGTGAGCGTCGAGCTTCCGTCCGGCGTGGTCCAGCCTCCGCTGGTCGAGTGATCCCGCGCGCGCAGGAAGCCCGCGTGGTTGTAGATCTCGAAGGGCAGGCCGAGCGGCTCCATCAGGCGGTGACAGCTCTGACACTGCGATCCGGCCGTCGCCTCCTGCAGGCGGCGGCGCGCGTTCTTGTCGGCAGCGTGAGCGCCGACCTGGGCTGCCACCTGCACGCTGCTGAGCGGTGGGACGAAGCCGCACAGAAGGTTCTCGCGCACCCACTTGCCGCGGTGGACGATGGACGGGTCGTCCTCGAAGTTGCCGCCGTGCGCGGCCAGCCACACCGGGTGGGTCAGCACGCCCGCGCGCTCGGTGGCAGGCAGCGTCTTCCAGCGGCCCGCGACGGTCGCCGGGAGAATCTCGCTGACGTTGTAGGGGTGCGAGAGGCCCTTGTGCGAGTCGTACGCCGCGTGCTGCATGGAGGGCACGTAGAAGGTGCGCGTGGTGAGCAGGTTCGCCAGCACGTCTTTATCCTCGACGACCACCCGCGCGATCAGATCGTCGAACTGCTGGATGAAGGTCGGCTCCAGCGGATGGAAGTTGGTGAGCAGGTTCTCGTATGAGACCGAGCTGATGTAGCCGAGCCCCTCGAGCTCGAAGCGCGAGGTCGCCGCGGGGGACTCCTTGAACACCGCGGCCACGTGCCCGTAGCCGAGCCACTCGCGGAAGAAGCCCGCGACGCCGTCACCCAGCCAGTACTGCCCGCGCTTGGAGCGCTGCTCCTCGTTGTAGTCCTGCACCAGATCGAAGCGCGGTGTCCCGTTCTGGTGGGCGTCGACGCCGCCCAGGTACTTCTCGATCAGGGCGGTGGTCGTCGCATCCTGCGTGAGCGATCCATCCTTCGCGGCGGTGGCAACGTCCGCCAGATGCCCCTCGAGGGGCGCGGAGAAGTAGGGCCACACGAAGCTTGGCGTGGCTGAGGGCGCGCGCCCCGCCAGCGCGTAGGCCAGCTGCGAGCCCAGCTCGAGGCTGGTCAGCTCCACGCGACCGTCGGCCGGCTCGGCGCCCATCTCGCGGCGGAACATGGCGCCGGTCATCATCCACGCGGCGTTGGAGATCCGCGTGATGGAGTCCGCGCGGTTTCGCGAGGAGTAGCTCGGCTCCTGCGCGATGACCTCGGTCGCGAAGGCGGTGATGCGGGTGAGCTCATCCTCGGTGGGCGGGCGGAAGAAGACGCCGAACTCGAGCATCTGGCCGAGGTGGAAGCGCTTGCAGGAGTCGCTCGGGTTCGCGTCGTCGAACATGCACCTGAAGCGGCTGTTGGTGTAGACACGCTCCATCCGGTTTCCGTCCGGGTAGTTCATCGTCCACGGCGCGGCGGCCTCGCCGACCACCGGCAGGAAGAGCTCCACCGTGGCCTCGTCCAGCGTCTCGTCCGTGGCCCAGGAGCTGTACTGCTCGATGGCGCTGGGATCGAGCGGGTTGTCGTAGAAGCTGAACCCGGTCCAGCTGCGCTCGACCGAGCCACCGACGTTGCGGGTGAACTCGCGCCGGTTCAAGCGGCGGATGCGCGTCGGCGCATCCGAGCGCACGCCTTCGGTGCAGCTGAAGAGCGCAGACTGATCGAGCAGGTTGGGCTCGGGCACCACGGTTACGGGCGGGCCGCCCGTGCCACTGCAGAGGGGCATCCCCTCCCCGATCCAGGTCTCGAGCGCGGCGAGGTCGGCTGCGCTCGCGCGCTCATGCGGGGCCGGCGGCATCGGAGATGCGTCGTCGCGCATGCGGATGAGCGCGCGCTGGGCGTTGCTGAGCCCTCCATCCATCACCGAACTCACCCGCATGTCGTGCAGGGTGCGCAGCGGCATCGTCGCCCCCTGGGTCGGCAGCGCGCCGTGACAGCTGGCGCAGCGCTCGGCGAGCACCGACTGCACCACGCACGCGGCGCCCAGGTTCCCCCCGGGCCCACCGGGCTCCCCTGGGTTGTTAGGGCCTCCGGTGTTGGTGTTTGGCTCGTTGGAGCCCTTGCACGCAACGAGGCTCAACAGTCCGGCCAGCAGGAGGACGCGGTTCATCCGGCCAGACTGGCACGGACGGCAGGTGGGATAGCAAGCAGTCCCTGCAAATCGGGCTCAGTCCTGCCTGGGCATGGCAGCGGGCGTCGCCCAAGCGCCCCACCTGGCAGCATCCGTATTTCTTCCCCCGCGCCGGAAGCATCGCGGCACCATCTTTCACCAGGTGCGGCAGGTGAAGACCGGAGACACCACGGCGCTGGGCGAGAGCGCGATGTCGGAGCGCAGCCGCACCCTGGAGCCGCGCACCGCCCGAGCCGACCGCGTAGAACGCTTGAACCCCGGAAGCTCGCGCCGGACCACGCCTTCTCGCCCAGTCCTTTTGCAACGCTCGCCGAGCACGGCACCCAACCGTCTTCAACATCTCACGCCACGTCATTCGCCGGACGGTTGCGGAGAGAGGCCGCGCCAGCAGGTCTGGCGCGGCCCTTCGACGGGGCACCCGGACAAGGTGAGACCCGGGGGGCTACCGGGGCGTCAGTGCCCGCCTGTGGCTCACGGAACGGTGACCGTCACTGCGTTGCTGCGTTGGCTGTTGCCCACGCGGTCATACGCGATGGCGACAATGACGTGCGTGCCGGACTTGCCCGTCGTGTCCCACGTACGGGTGAAGGGCGCGGTGGTCGAATAGGGTGTCTGGATGACACCGTCGATCTCGAAGGCGACGTAGTAGAGCGATTGGCTGTCACTCGCATTGGCCGCCAGCGTGACGACACCACTGACGACGTCTCCGTTGGCCGGTGCGGTCAGGACGGACGTGGGCGGCGCGTTGTCGACGATCAGCGAACGGGTGTGCGTCGCGACATTGCCTGCCCTGTCAGTCGCGCGCAGGGTCAGGCTGTAGGATCGATTGGCCAGCACCCGCGTGTCCCACGGGAAGGTGTACCCAAGGCTGGTGGGGCTCGTCAGCGAGCCCTTGAGGTACCCCTCCTGGAAGAACTCGGCCAGGACCACGCCTGAGAGGGACTGGTCCGTCACGGTCCAGCCCACGGTGATGTTGCCGCGCACATAGTTCAGGGTCTGCGGGTTGTACTGGGGCGTGCCCGAAAGAATGATGGGAGCGAAGTTGTCCACCATGACGCTCACCGGGTCGGAGATGCCCATGTTGCCGTCCGCGTCGAAGGCCTGGGCTGTCAGCGCCCGGGTGCCGGAGGGGGACGTCGTCGTGTCCCAGTCCACGATGAAAGGGGGCTGGGCGTCGGAGGCGATGAGGGTGGACCCTGAGAAGAAGTCCACGCGCGTGACGCCGACGTCATCGTAGGCGCTCGCCGTCAGGGTGATGGTGCCGCGCACGGCACTGTCCGGGCTCGGCGAGAGGAGCGTCACGGTAGGGGCTGCGCTATCGGTGCACAGCAGGTTTCCGAAGTCCTTCGCGAGGCGCCGCGCGTCGGTGGATTTCGAGCGCGCTGAGTCGAGGACCGATTCCGTCGTGCTCACCTGGAGCCGGCCTGGGGCGGCGGTGAATCGGTCGGTGACGGCCTGGAGGGTGGTGTTGAATGCCTCCGTACCCGGAGTCTGCGTGGCGAGTGCATGCCATTGCCGGGCCCAGTGGAGCGCGTCCGAGGGCTTGGATGCATGCAGGTCGTACACGAGGGTGGCGGTGAGGGGCAGTGGCTTGCCGTCCGCATCGATTGCATCGAAGACCAGGTGGCCCTCGCCAGCGCTGTGCCGGTCCGAATTGTGGGTGTCCACGTGGTTGACGATGGCCTTCAGCCGCATCGGTGCCTTCGTCATGTCCAGGGTGCCATCCGCGAGTCGGGGCCACGCTTCGAGGAGCTGGGGCACGAGCGTGCGGGCGACCGCGTCCTGTTCCGCACCCCGCTGGAGCCTGTCGCGGACGAACTCGGAGGGCGCGACGTCTCCGCTCATCTCCGCCAGTCGTCGGCCGAAGCTCCACGCGCCGTCCGCGGCCCCGCGCACCATGGGCATCGCTCCGGACCAGGCCGTACGCACCGGGTCATTCAGCACGGTCGCATCCTGGATGAGCAGCTCCCGCTCCGGTTTGATGGAGGAGAGGCAATCCAGAGGCGCGCTTGTCTGCAGGAGCTCGGCCTGGGAGCTCTCCGACGCGTCCGGGACATCACCACAACCGATGGATGCCAGGGCCGCCGCGCCAAGCAGTGCGGAAAGGCCACGGGCCCCTTTCGAAACGATGCGCATGTGGATTCTCCCTTGAGGAGGCTGTGCTCGCATGGAATTGAGAGCGGCAGCGCGCAACGATATATCAAACAATCGGCTGGGGCGCGCCAGGGGAGGGGAGTGGATGTCGCGACCGAGCCCTAGTGAGGGCCCGTCCTATTAGTGCCTGTCATTGTGGGGTGTAATTCTTCAGGGAAAGCCCGCCGCGAGGACTGTCTCTGTCCCGGGGCGTGATAGAGAACGGGCATGGATGCGACGGTCGCGCTGTGCCCCCTTCATCCCGAGCGGCCCGCGGAGGGGACGTGCAGCCGCTGCGGCACCTTCTTGTGTGAAGGCTGCCGCAGGTGGCAGGTGGGGCGCATGCTCTGCCTTCACTGCCACACCGTCGCGCTGGGAGAGAAACCCTCCAAACGCGCCACGCTGGCGCTCATCTTCGCCACGGTGGGGTTCATCGGGTTCGTGCCGGGCCTCGTGGGGCTCGTGCTGGGCTACCAGGAGCTGGCGGCCATCCGGCGCGGTGCCGCTCCTGGCTCAGGGGAGGGATGGGCCGTGCTCGCTCGCAACGTTGGCTGGTTCCACATGGCCATGCTGGTCATCATCGGCCTCGGCGTGGCCCTGCGAGGCTGAGCCGGCCCCGGGGCTTCGCCACGGCGCCGCCTGAAATCGCCCGTGACTTTGCAATGTCATTCATAGGACAGCTAGCTTCGCCCCCCTGACCCGGTTTGGGGTCGACAGAGGGGGATTCACGTGGGGTCGAAAAAGCTGGCACTGGAGGCGGGTGGCCCGCCTCGCTTGGAGTTGTCGTGGGGCTGGGGGTGGAAGCAGTTCACCGTCACCCTGGATGGAAAGGTCGTGGGAACGTTGAACGGTGGGGCGGCCGAGCTCAAGCGGGGCGTGTTCTTCACGCTCCCTGACGGGAGTTCCCTGAACGTCCTGCTCCTGAGCGGCGTCTTTCGCACGGGCCTGGCGGTGTCGCGCGACGGGGAGGCACTTCCAGGCTCGGACACGGACCCGTCGCAGCAGGTCAAGCGCGCGGCGAACATGCTCTACTTCCTGGCCGGGGTGAACACCTTGCTCGGCGTCATCGGGCTGCTGGTGGAGAGCGAGGCCCTGGAGGCCGCGGGGATGGGGCTGGGCTCCATCCTCTTCGGCGTGGTGGTCGCGGTGCTTGGCTTCTTTACCTACCGGGGCACCCGGGCGGCGCCCATCCTCGCCGGCATCCTGTACATCGCCGATGCGCTCACCACGGTGGTGGATACCGTCACGGAGGGAGGGCGCGTGCCCGTCGTCGCCCTCATCATCCGCGCCTATATCATCATCACACTCTTCACCGCGGCGAAGGCTGCGGCGGAGCTGCGCCGTCGCGAACAGGAAGGCGCGGGCGTGTCGCTTCAGCCCTGACTCCAGGAACGATGACGCCCCCGGGCCAGAGAAGGCCAGGGGGCGTCATGGACAGCGCGAAAGCAACGACTCCCGGCCTATCGCTCAGCCGCCTCCGCCGCGCTCCGCTCTTCCTTGCAGAACGCCAGTCGCTGCTTGATGACGTCGAGCGGCACCGCCATCTCCAGCTTGAAGGACGTGCCATCCGGCTGGACGCGGGCGAAGTCGAGCAACTGCGCCAGGTCCTTCTCACCCTCCGCCTGCGCCTTGATGCGCGCCATGCTCAGCGCGGCGCCCAGCGTCTTGCCCAGGTCCGTGACTTCGTCGCCATTCGCGCCGCGGACCTCGGCGACCATCGCCACATCGCCGCTCGCGTCCACGTGGAGCTCCACGTTCTGGGCCACCCGGCGGATGCGGTCCGCCAGCTCCGCCTGCTCCTTGGGCAACAGCCGCGCGAGCTGGTCCACGGACAGCACGCCATACATCTCCCCGTAGGTGCTGCCCTCGGAGATGGCGGGGGGCTCGTCCGGACCGCGGCCCTCCACCCGGTCCACCACCGCCTTCACCTCGTCCGGCGACTTGCCAATCACCAGCAACTCGTTGTTCCACGTCGCCACCGCGGCCTCGCTTCGGCCACGCGCCGTGCTCCCATCCGGCCGCGTCACCGTCATGTCGCCCGGCTCGTACACCCGGGCGCCTTCGCCGTAGTCCATGGACACGCGCTCGCCCAGCAGCTCCTTGAACTTCGCGTTGCCGAAGTTGCCCGACAGCATCATCCCTTCATCGGTGATGACCAGGCGGTCCAGGTCCTGGAGCGGGTCCACGCCACTGAGGTTCCGCAGCTCCTGCAGCCGCTTTCCGCCATCCCGCATCAGGCAGTCCAGCAGCAGCTCACCAATGGGCGAGTGCCGCAGTGCGTTCGCCTCGATGACCACCGCCGTCTTTCCCTCGCCGCGGGGCAGGGCGGCCAGCAGGGGGTCCCTGGGACGCGCGCGCTCCTGCGTGCCCGCGTCCACCTGCACGGGCATGACGTGTGTCCGGCGCCGCTCCGCGCGCTCCCGCTCGGGGGCCCGCATCCGCCGGGGGAATTCCACCTTCGGCGTCTCCATGGCGGGCTCTTCACCCTGCCCGGTGAACATCAACACCGCGGCCACCACGAACAGCATCGCCGCCACGACGAGCCACACCCGGCGGCGTCCACGGTTGTCCATGTCAGTAATCCTTTCCCTCGAAGCGCCAGAACCCCACCGCCAAGGCTCCGAATCCAAACACCAGCACACCGAGCAACAGCAAGCCCAGCGAGCGCACCTCCAGCGGCGTGGACGCGGCGATGTCGCCCGCGGCCACGGCCAGCGCGGACAGCCGCGGCAACACCAGCGTCACCGCCCGGAAGGCTTCGCGTCCAAATCCCTCCTCGAAGAAGGGCGTCATCTGCTGCCGGTAGCCCGCGATGATTCCTCCCACCAGGAAGACGAAGCCGGAGGCCGCGCACAGCGCTGCGCTGCGCACCAGCGTCGCCGCCGTCAGCATCACCGCGTACACCGCCGCGAATCCCACGCACGCCAGCAATCCGGCGATGAGCGGCCCCGCCGTCCAGTACCCCGCCTTCACGCCGAAGATGAGCACCAGCCCCGTCGTCCCATACAGCGTCCCACCCAGCGCCAGCACCATCACGCCCAGGAACGTCCCCGCCAGCAGGTGCCAACGCTGGATGGGCAGCGCCAGCAGGTGCTCGATGCGCCCGGGTGACATCAGCGACGGCGCGAAGTCCGAGCACGCGACGATGCCGAACAGGATGCCGCCGTAGAACACCAGGAACGCCGCGGCCTGGTACACGGGCCGCAGGGCCACGTCGACGGAGCGGATGCTCGAGCGAATCTCCTCGCCGAACAGCCGAGACGCCGCGAGCGCTCCGTCCACCACTTCGATGCGCAAGCTCAGCGCCACCACGGTCAGCACCAGGGTGATGCCCACCATGAACGCCAGGATGAACTTGCGCGACATCGCCTCACGGAGCACGTAGCCCGCGATTCCCAGGACGGGCTTCACGCCGCGGCCTCCACTGTTCCCATCAGCACCGACTCCAGGTCCGTTCCGTCACGCCGCAGCTCCACCATCAACGCCCCCGCCGCGCGCGCCCGGTCCAATGCCCGGTTGAGCGCCGCCGGGTCCTCCGCCTCGACGACGTATTGTCCCTCCGCGACGCCTCGGACGAAGCCTGCCGTCACCAGGGCCTCCGCGTTGGCGCCCGGGGCGAAGCGCACCAGCCACCGGACGCCGCCGCGCGCCAGGTCCTCCAGCCGGCCCTCGCGCACCACGCGGCCTCCCGCGAGGATGGCGACGCGGTCACAGACACGCTCGGTCTCCGCCAGCAGGTGGGAGTTGAGGAACAGCGTCGTGCCTCGCTGCACCTCGTCTTGGAGGATGCGCCGCACTTCCATCCGCCCCATGGGGTCGATTCCGTCCGTGGGCTCGTCCAGCACCAACAGGGAAGGGGTACCCACCAGCGCCGCGGCCAGGCCCAGCCGCTGACGCATGCCCTTGGAGTACCCGCCAATGCGCCGGCCCACCGCGTCCGACAGGCCCACGCGCTCCAGGAGGCGCAGGTTCACCGCGGGGTCCACGGGGAGGCCCTTCAGCCGCGTCACCGTCGCCAGGAAGGCGGGCGCCGTCCAGGTGCCGGGCAGGTGCAGGCGCTCGGGCAGGTAGCCGATGCGGGCGCGGATGCGCGGGTCCTCGGGCGAGCCCCCCAGTACCCGGATGGACCCCTCCGTGGGCTGGACGATGCCGAGGATGCTCTTGATGAAGGTCGTCTTGCCCGCACCGTTGGGGCCGATGAGGCCGAAGGCGCTTCCTTCCGGCACCGTCAGGTCCATGCCTCGGAGGGCCTCGGTGCCGCCCTTCCGGAAGGCCCGGTGGTACGTCTTCCTCAATCCCCTCACTTCGATGGCGGGTTCCTGGTTTGTCACGGTCGGGACTGTAGACGACTGGACGGTCCATCCATTGCGTCAGGTTGCCGGGCGGTCGTCGGGACGGGCGGAACGGTCTCCTGGCCGCGCGCTGCGGCGCTCCGTTCGCGCCCGTGGGAAAGCCGCTTCGCACGCCTGCGGTGCCTGCCGCGCCGCGGTAGCTCGTTGTTCCGGGGACTTGGCGGCTTGCAGATTCTTTGGAGCTCCACGGTCCGGCCCATGCATCGGCCGGCGGCACACTCAAGCCACGAGGAGCACCAGACATGACGTACGAGGACCGCATCGAACAGCAGCTGCTGGATGCCCGCCGCGAGCTGGAGCAGGCCGACAAGGACCTGGCGACCGGGACGGAGGCGGCACGCGTGCGCTACGCCCGCGCCCTGCACGAAGCGGACATCGCCGAGCGCCGCGCCCTGCGGCACGCACGGGAGGCTCGGAACCATCAGAAGAGCTGGAGGCTCGTCGCAGGCTGAGCAGGCGGGCCGGGGGCGCAAAACGATGAAGGTGCGGCGCCGCCGGTTTATACCGGCGACCGCCATGGCCTATCCCATCCACCGACCCCGCCGCCTGCGCCGCAACGCCGTCCTGCGTGACATGGTGCGCGAGACGCGCCTCGACCCGGGCGACTTCATCTACCCCCTCTTCGTCGTGGAAGGCCGGGACGTGCGCCGTCCCATCGTCTCCATGCCGGGGATCTTCAACCTGTCGCTGGAGCACGTCGTCGCCGAGGCCAGGCACGCCCGGAAGCTGGGCGTGCCCGCCGTCCTCCTGTTCGGCATCCCCAACCACAAGGACGCCCGCGGCACCCAGGCCTACGCCGACGACGGCATCGTCCAGCGCGCCATTCAGGAGATCAAGGCGGCCGAGCCGGACCTCCAGGTCATCGTCGACGTCTGCCTGTGCGAGTTCACCGACCACGGCCACTGCGGCGTGTTGGAAGGCGGCCACGTCGTCAATGACGCCACGCTGGCGCTGCTGGCGAAGATGTCCGTGAGCTGCGCCAAGGCGGGCGCGGACATCATCGCTCCGTCGGACATGATGGATGGCCGCGTGGCCGCCATCCGCGCCGCCCTGGACGAGACGGGCTTCGGCGAGCTGCCCATCATGGCGTACTCGGCCAAGTTCGCGTCCGGCTACTACGGGCCGTTCCGCGAGGCCGCCCAGAACACGCCCACCTCCGGTGACCGCCGGGGCTACCAGATGGACCCCGGCAACGTCCGCGAGGCCCTCAAGGAAGTGGCCCTGGACGTGGAGGAGGGCGCGGACATGATCATGGTCAAGCCCGCGCTGGCCTACCTGGACGTCATCCGCGCCGTGCGCGAGCGCTGGGAGCTGCCCGTCGTCTCCTACAACGTGTCCGGCGAGTACTCGATGCTCAAGGCCGCCGGGCAGAACGGGTGGATTGACTACGAGCGGGTGATGCTGGAGACGCTCACGTCCATGAAGCGCGCCGGCTCCGACCTCATCATCACCTACCACGCCCTGGAGGCGGCGAAGCTCCTGTAGGCAACAGCCGGGCGGACCCGCGGCGGGTTGAGTCTTGATCCGCCGCGCGCGTTGCGTCCAAATGTGCGTCGCACGATGCCAACCAAAAAGCGGCCTGGACGAAAGTCCCAGAAGCCCCCGCCCCAACGCCGGTCCACCGCGAAGAAGCGGTCCGGCGCCGGTCGCGCGGCCCGTGTCACCCCCCCAGGACCCTTGCAGTACAAAGTGGTCGAGCTGTCCACGGTGGACGAGGGCTCCCTGGAGCGCACCCTCAACGAGTGGGCGGCCAAGGGCTGGAACCTCGACGGCATCCAGTTCGCGATGCGCGAGTCCTCCAAGCGCCCGGCCATGGCCTTCGTCCTCTTCACGCGCCAGGGCAGCCCCGCCCAGCATGATGAAGACGCGGCGCGCGGGCGGCTGATGCGAATGTCGGAGACGGGCAGCCCCACCGCGGCGCTCGCGGCCGAGTACACGCGCGAGCACGTCGAGTGGGCCGCGCCCATGATTTCTCCTTTGAGCGCCCACGAACGGCTCGCGCGTCTGGCGGGGCTGGATGAGCCCGAGCCGCGCGAGGAAGGACTCACGCTGGAGCCGGAGGAGTGAGCACCCCGCGAAGCCGCGTGTTCATGGCGGCAAGCCGGCAAGGGGGTGGCCGCGCCTTGCGGTTGGTGTCCGGAGACGCGCAACCCGATTCGCCCTATCCCAAGGCCTCGCTCTGGCTGCGCGGCGGCGCGCGGGCGGTGGACGTGTCGGTGGCGTGGGGCCTGTACGTCGTGGGAGGGGCGGCGGGCGCGGTGGTGGCGCTGCTGTTCCTGCTGCTGGCGGATGGGATGCTCCAGGGCCAGAGCGTGGGCAAGCGCATCTTCGGCGTGAAGGTGATGCATCTGCCCACGCGCTCGGCGGCGCGGCACCGCGACAGCACCCTGCGCAACGCGCCGCTGGCGCTCATCGTGCTGCTGGGAATGATGCCCGCGCCGCATGGGACGGTGGCCGCGGCCGCGGGGCTCATTGTCATCGGCAGCGTGGAGGCATGGTGCGTGCTGAGGGATCCGCTGGGCTGGCGGCTGGGCGACACCTGGGCGCAGACGCAGGTGGTCGACGGGAAGGTCGTCGCGGGCGTAACCGTTGCAGCTCGCACGCCGGTCGCGCATGAGCGCGCCTCCGGCAGGCTCATGTCCGCGGCGAAGGTGCGCCGTGGACGCTCGTCGTTCAGGAAGCGAAGGGGGTACCCATGCGCATCGCGCTGACCCACAACCTCAGGCTGTCTGATTTGGAAGAAGAGGCGGAGTTCGACACGCAGGAGACGGTCAACGCGCTCGCGGCGGCCATCGAGCGCATCGGCCACCGGCTGGAGCGCTTCGAGGTGAGCGGCCCGGCCTCGCGCACCGTGGCGCGGCTGGAGGCCTACAGCCCGGACCTCATCTTCAACACCGCCGAGGGCCGCCGCGGCCGCTTCCGCGAGGCCTTCTATCCGGCCCTCTTCGACGAGCTGGGCTTCCCGTACACGGGCTCGGACGCGTACGCGCTGGCGGTGACGCTCGACAAGCAGCTCACCAAGCTGGTGCTGTCCAAGCAGGGCATCCGCACGCCCGGCTGGCAGTACGTGGAGAAGCTCAGCGAGCTGTCCGCGGAGAACCTGCGCTTCCCTGTCATCGTGAAGCCCAACTTCGAGGGCTCGTCCAAGGGCATCAGCCAGGACTCCATCGCGGAGACGCTGGACGAGGTTCGCGCCAAGGTGGCCGCCGCGCTGGAGAAGTACCCGTCCGGCGTGCTGGTGGAGGAGTACATCTCCGGCCGCGACCTCGCCGTGCCGTTCCTGGAGTCGGTGGACAATGACTACGACGGCGTGCTCTCCCCGGTGGAGTACGTCATCGACCCGGCCGTCACGCAGGGCCGCAAGTACGCCATCTACGACTATGCGCTGAAGACGTCGCGGGAGGGCACGGTCAGCGTGCGCGCCCCTGCGCAGATTCCGCCTCGCACGGCGGAGGACGTCCGGCGGATGGCGCAAAAGGTGTACCGGGCGCTCGACTGCCGCGACCTGGGCCGCATCGACGTGCGCCTCAGTGACGCCGGCGTGCCGTACTTCCTGGAGATCAACGCGCTCCCCAGCCTGGAGCCGGGCGCGGGCATCTACGCGGCGGCGGAGCTGGACGGCCTGCACCTGGATGGGGTCATCAACTCCATCATCACCAGCGCGGCGAAGCGGTACAAAATCAAGGACTCGTCGCGTCGCCAGGGCAAGCCAGCGCGCAAGAGCGGTCCGCTGCGCGTGGGCTTCAGCTTCAACGTGAAGCGCGTGAAGCCCACGGCCACGGCGGAGGCGGTGGAGGACAGCGAGGCCGAGTACGACTCGCCGAACACGCTCCAGGCCATCCGCGAGGCGATTGCGTCGTGGGGCCACGAGGTCATCGACCTGGAGGCCACGGCCGAGCTTCCCTCGGTGCTGTCGAGCACGCCGCTGGACGTGGTGTTCAACATCGCGGAGGGCTTCAAGGGCCGCAACCGAGAGAGCCAGGTCCCGGCGCTGCTGGAGCTGCTGGACATCCCGTACACGGGCTCGGACCCGGCCACGCTGTCCATCGCCCTGGACAAGGGCCTGGCGAAGAAGATTGTCCGGCAGGCTGGCATCCTCACGCCCAACTTCCAGCTCATGGCGACGGGCAAGGAGCGCCTCAACAAGGAGTTCACCAGCTTCCCGCTCATCGTGAAGCCGGTGGCGGAGGGCAGCTCCAAGGGCGTCGTCACCAAGAGCGTCTGCCACAGCGAGGCGGAGCTGCGCGAGGTGGTGCGCGAGATTGCCGGCAAGTACCAGCAGCCCGCGCTCATCGAGGAGTACATCCGCGGCCGTGAGTTCACCGTGGGCCTGCTGGGCGAGCGGCGTCCCCGCGTCCTGCCGCCCATGGAGATCGTCTTCCTGGACCGGGAGGAGAAGAACCCCGTCTACAGCTTCCAGCACAAGCTCGATTGGACGGACCGCATCCGCTACGACGCGCCGGCGAAGCTGGAGCCCGCGCTGCTGGAGCGGCTGCGCACGGCGGCGCGCAACTCGTTCATGGCGCTGGGATGCCGCGACGTCGCGCGCATCGACTTCCGCATGGATGACAAGGGGCGCATCTACTTCATCGAGTGCAACCCGCTGCCGGGCCTGACGCCGGGCTGGAGCGACCTGGTGCTCATCGCCCAGGGCGCCGGCATGGACTACCGGGGGCTCATCGGCGAAATCATGGCCCCCGCCATCCCCCGCTACAAGGAGCGCGAGGCGCGCCGCGCCGCCAGCGAGCACCCCGCTTCGGTGTTGCGCAAGAGCGTGCCCCTGGAGGAGGGGACTCCCGCCGCCGCGCAGCCCGTGGCCGCGACGGCCCCCGCACCGGCATCCCCAGCGCCGGAGCCGTCTCCGCGCATGGACGCGAAGGCCTGAGTCCCACGCGACGCCCTGGCCGCCCCGTCCCATGCCTCCTCTTCGAGGGGGCGGGCGGGGCTGCCTGGAGTGGTTGACTGTGGGGATCGGTCGGTTAGTGTCCTCCCTCTATGGTGCACATCCCCGAGGAGACGGGTCCGCGCGTTCGGGCCCGTGAGCTGGGCCTGCCGCTGGGGCGCTTCAAGCCCGGCAAGTTCAACGCCATCACCGACGTGGAGGGGGTGCTCGTCGGGCACAGCACGTTGATACGTGGCGAGGGCCCGCTTCGTCCCGGGCACGGTCCGGTGCGCACGGGGGTCACCGCCATCCTCCCCAACCAGGGGAACATCTTCATGGAGCGCATGACGGGGGGCGGCTTCGTGCTCAACGGCGCGGGCGAGGTCGCCGGCATGACGCAGCTCATGGAGTGGGGCCTCATCGAGACGCCCATCCTCCTCACCAACACCATGGCGGTGGGCGCGGTGTCGGACGGCGTGGCGCGTTACCTGGTGGACCGCTACCCCGGCATCGGTGACGAGCACGATGTCATCATCCCCGTGGTGGGGGAGTGTGACGATTCCTGGCTCAACGACATTTCCGGGCGCCACGTGCGCGAGGAGCATGTCTTCGAGGCCATCAACAACGCCTCCACTGGCCCCGTGGCCGAGGGGAACGTGGGCGGCGGCACTGGCATGGTGACGTGCGACTTCAAGGGCGGCATCGGCACGTCGTCCCGCAAGTTGCCGGAGGTGCTGGGCGGCTACACGCTGGGTGTGCTGGTGATGTCCAACTTCGGGAAGATGCACAACCTGCGGGTGGGCGGCATGCCCGTGGGTGAGGTGCTGGCGGAGAAGTTCAAGGGCACGCCCAAGCGCGGCCAGACGTACGGCTCCATCATCGCGGTGGTGGCCACGGACGCGCCGTTGCTGAGCCATCAAATCAACCGCCTCTGCAAGCGCGTGGCGCTGGGCATTGGCCGCGTGGGCAGCTACGCGGCGCACGGCTCAGGGGAGATTGTCGTCGGCTTCTCCACGGCGAACATCATCCCCCGGCGCACGCAGAAGATGGTCTACAAGCTGAAGCTCCTCCTGGATCAGCGCCTGGACCCCCTCTATGAGGCGGTCATGGAGGCCACCGAGGAGGCCATCCTCAACGCCATGTGCATGGCCACGTCCATGACGGGCGCCAACGGCAACCACTGTCCGGCGCTCCCCCTGGGCGAGGTCCGGCGCTTCCTGGACGCCTACAAGCCGATTTTCGCGTCCGTGAAGAAGCGCCCCCAGCAGTCGAGCGCTCCGGCGGCCAAGGAGCGGCCCAGCAACGAGGACCGGGAGGGGGACGTGACGGTGTCCACCGCCCGGCCGACCCAGGTCCGGAGCGCCGAGGGAATCCCGTTTCCCACCCGTCCGGCACCGGACGACACCGGCGAGCCGGGGGGGCCCGAGGGTTCCTCTTCCGGGAGCCCGCCGGGTTCTGATAGTTAAGCCCCTCTTTTCACGTCTCCGTACGGAGCACAGGAGTCAAAGATGGCCCGCAGCAAGAGCAAGCACCGTCGCGTGCAGATGAAGATCAAGCAGGCCTGGAAGAAGCGGGCCAAGAAGAACAAGGCCGAGGCCAAGGCCGCCGCGGAGTCGAAGAAGAAGTAGTCGTTCCGACCGCGCTCGTGCGGCCCGTGGCTCAGTCCCGGGTCGCCGAGAACGGACTGTTGACGTTGCAGCGCTGCCCCCCCGTGTCGGATGCGCGCACGTAGCTGCCCGTGAGGACGCCGTTGATGGACGCCGTCCCGCCATCCGTCAGCGGCGCCAGGTAGCTGCCGGTGAGCGTCAGGGTGTCCGTCCGGTTCGCCGAGGGCACTCCCGTTCCCGTCATCAGGAAGGTCCCCTGGGTGGTGATGGTGCCCCGGACGGGGACGCCCGCCAGCCGGCTGGTGAGGTTTTCGCCCGAGCGGGCGATGTCCAGGACTTCACCCGTGGGAACCTCCACCCCCAGGAGCGCGCACTCCGGAGGCACGCCCGCGCCTGTGTCGAATTGCAGCCGGTAGCGGCCTTCGACCGCGGGGCATTCCGTGCAGCGGGGGGCTTCTCCGCCACAGCCTCCGGTGGTGAGCAGGAGCAACCCGGCGAAGAAGGGGGCGAAACGTCCAGAAGTCATGACTTGGTTCTCCTTGAGGCGGAAGCCGGACTTCCCGGTGGGACGGCCGGTTCCTACGTTGGGCAAGGGCGGCGTTCGGTGGGCTCGCAGGGCGGGGTGGGGTGAGGCGGTGGCTGACTCGAGGCGGTGGTCCAATTTTGTATTCGCCGGGCTCTTTGCCCTGGCGCTGATTCTCTTCTCCAGGATTCTGCTGCCGTTCCTGATGCCGGTGTTGCTGGGCGGCTTCCTGGTGGTGCTGTTCATGCCGGTGCAGGACTCCCTGTGCCAGAAGCTGGGGGGCCGCAAGTCTCTCAGCGCCGGGGTGTCCACCGTCACCGTGTTCGTCCTCATCCTGGCGCCGCTGGCGCTGGTCGGGTGGATGGTGGCGCGCGAGGTGTTCCAGTTCGTGGGCCAGGCGCAGGTCTTGCTGGAGCAGCAGCACCTGCGTCACCCGTTCCTCGCCAGCCTGCCGCTGGGCTTGGAGCGCTATCTCCGGCTGGGCGTGGACAGCGCGGAGACGGAGCGGGCGCTCCTGGCCGCGATGACGGGCGGCGCGTCGTTGCTGCGCGACGTGGCGGCGGCGGGCACGGACCTGGTCATCAACCTGTTCCTGATGTCCGTGGCCATGTACTACTTCTTCCTCGACGGGCGCCGGCTGGTGGCCGAGGTCATGCGGCTCATCCCGCTGGACAGGCGCTATTTCGAGGCCTTCGCGCGCGAGTTCACCGACGTCGCCTACGCCATCATCTATGGCAACACCGTCACCGCGCTCATCCAGGGCGCCGTGGGCTTCGTCGGGCTGCTCATCGCGGGGGTGCCGCATGCCGGCGTGTGGGGCGCGGCCATGGTGCTGGTGGCGCTGGTGCCCGTGGGCGGAACGGCCCTGGTGTGGGGGCCCATTGGCGTGGTGCTCATCGCCGCCAACCAGGTGAGCGAGGGCGTGTTCCTCCTGGCCTGGGGCGCCTTCCTGGTGGGCAGCATCGACAACGTCATCCGGCCCCGGCTGTGTGGTTCGCGCATGGCGCTGCACCCGCTGCTCGTCTTCCTGTCCATGTTCGGCGGGCTGGCCGTGTTCGGGATGATGGGCCTGCTGGTGGGGCCGCTCATCGCCTCCATCTTCATGGCCATGGTCCGCATCTACCGCCGGGACTTCCTGGGCATCGGCCGCGCCGAGCACCTGTCGGCCCATGATGAGAACACGTCGGCGCCTCCCATGTCCGAGCCCGCCTCCTCCCGCATGTCTCCCGCGGCGCCGGCGATGGGACCTGCCGCGACGCTCAACGCCTGAGCGGCGGGAGAACCGCCGAGCCTGGACTTCCCCGACGGGGTGGGTGAACCTCCCTGGGGAATGACGACCGCCCGACACTCGATGGTTCGCTGGGGGCTGTGGTGTGCCCTGGTGGTGGCGCTGGCCTCGCCGCAGGCCCTGGCTGCCGCGGCGAAGCGGAAGGACTCGGGACCGGCGAAGCCGAGCGTCGTGGTGCTGGAGGTGGAGGGAGATGCGCGGCAGCGGCAGGCCCCTTTCCTGGAGGTGGCGCTGGATACGGGCTCTGGCGGCACGGTGGGAGACGCGCCGGCGCGCCCGCCCCTGGCGCGGCTGACGTTGGGGGGCACGACGACGTGGCGCAACTTCTGCGCGCGGCCCGGCGTGAAGTCCTGTGGCGAATATGACCGGCTCCCGGCGAACGAGCGCCTGGGGGACACGGTGAGCTATGCGTCGTCGGTGCCGTACCTGGGCATCGCCGCCGAACTGGAGCTGCTGCCGCTGGCGAACAGCGAATCCCTGCTGCGCGGCCTGGGCCTGTCGCTGGGGTATCGGCGTGGGTATTCCTCCACCAACGTGACGCTGGTGAGTGACGCCGGCCGGTCGACCACGCGCGAGGCGGTGGCCACCGACTCGGTGCTCACCGCGCAGGCGCTGTACCGCTACTTCTTCGGCATGGGGGAGGCGAACGCGTCGCTGGGCCATGCGGGGCTGCGCGCGGGGCTTCTCACCCGCGCCTTCGACGTGGACGCGTCCTCCAACAGCCCGCTCACCGGGACGCACCGCTTGTTCCCCGCCGTGGGGTTGGAGGTGTCGGTGCCGCTGGTGCGCTGGGTCCGGCTGGAGGGCGCGGGTCAGTTCTTCCTGAGCCCGAAGCCGGGCAAGGGCCTGGGCGCCGGCAGCGCGGCGTTGGACGCCGAGGTCAGCGACTACGGCACGTCGGTGTCCAGCTTCGGCTGGGAGGCGGAGCTGGGCGTCGGGGGCGACATCTGGGGGCCCTTCGGTTACTCGGTCCGCTTTCGCCTGTCCCGCTTCCAGGACACGTTCTCCGGCGCCGGCACGAAGCTGGGCTGGGATGAGGGCGGCGTGGCGGCGGAGACGTACTCCAGTCTGCACTGGGGCATCACCGCGTCCTACTGAGGCGCGTTGTCGGCTCCCACTCTGGCGCGGCGGAGGCGTAGGGTGCGGACATGTCTGAGCACGTGTCCCCCCAGGAGCTGCGTAGGAAGTGGAAGCTGGCGAACGCGGAGCCGCTGGAGGGCGGTCACCGGCTCGAGGCGTACCGCGCGCTGGCGCAGAGCTGTCCCGCGTTCGTTCCCAATCTCCTGTCGTTGAGCCGCACGTTGCTGGCCGGCCGGAACGAAGCGGCGGACCCGGAGGCCGCGGTGTCTGAGGCCGAGCAGGTGCTCCGCTCCGCGTCGGACGTCTCCGCGGGGGCCCCGGAGCCCCTGCTGGCGCTGGGACATTTCCTCGTCTCAGTGCGACAGGCGCCCGATGAGGCGGAGCGCGCCTTCTCCTCCGCGGCCAGCGCCGCGATGGCCTTGCTGGAGGAAGCGTGGGCGGGCTGGATTCACGCGCTGGGCGCGCAGGGACAACTGGAGGCGGCGCTGGAGGTGGAGGAACGGGCGCGGAGCCTCTTTCCCAGCTCCAAGGCGATTTCTCAGGCGGTGGCGTTCGCGCGAGCGCAGTCGGGTACGCGCTGACGCGGGGCCCGCCACGTCAGGGCAGGCGCTCCAGCGAACTCCGGCCGCCGGTCCGCACGGCCTGACGGTGCTGGGCAATCCGGTTGCGGGCCCACTCCGGGGCCAGCTCCAGCTCCTCCGGGAAGAAGAGGTCTTCGCCCAGCCCTTCGACGAGCACCTGGATGAGCGGGTCATCGGGGTACTGCGTGGCCGGGTCGTCGAACACCAGCCCCACGACGATTCCCGTCTGGCCCAGGAAGCGCTGGCTGATGGTGCCGTCCTCGGAGTGCGGAACGACCTTCACCTTCGCGCCAATGCGCACCGGTGCGCCGTCCACGTCATGGCAGATGATGAGTGAGGGGTCCTGGATCATGGCGCGTAGGAACGGGGTTTGAGCGACTTCGAGATGACCACCAGTACGACGGTGATGACGACCCATGCGAGCAGGTGGTGGGAGAGGACGTGCCGCCAGTCCTGCTCACAGGCGAGCTCTCCGAGCAGCGCGCCCGTCGAGCCCACCGACAGGCCCGCCACCACGGCGCGCAGCGGCTGGAAGAAGGCCCCGCGCAGCGCGAACAGCGCCACCACCAGCGGCACCACGCCGATGGCCAGGTGACTGACGGTGCAGACCCAGCCCGGGAACGATGGGGGACTGTGCGGCGCGCCCCGGGCGAGCACCAGGGCCGCCGCGCTGACCACCGCCAGCCCCACGCCCAGCCGGCGCATCCAGCGGCCCTTGGGAGACAGCGCGCCCCAGGCGCACACCGCGCTGGTTCCCACCAGCATCGCCAGCAGGGGCGCGCGCGCCAGGAGCAGGGGGCCGGTGACCGCGCCCACCGCGAGCAGCACCACGGCCGCCAGCAGGCCCAGTCCCGCCGACGCCGCCATCAACCCGACGGCCTGCGTGCGCCAGCGCCGCACCGGACGACGAAGCGCCAGTTCACCCCGGGCCGCGGCGAGCACGCGCTCCAGCGCGGCGTTGTCCTTCGCGGGCGTCTGGGTGAGCAACGAGTCCAGGTCCATCGGTGGCTTCATCGCGCCACCTCCAGCTCCAGCTCGCCCAGCAGCTCGCGCAGCTTCTCGTAGCCCCGGTGCGCTCGCAGCCGCGCGGCGCCAGGGCTGATGCCCCGCAGCGCGCCAATCTCCTCGAAGGACCAGCCCTCCACCTTGCTGAGCACCACGGCTTCACGGTGGTCCGGGTGGAGTTGTTGCAAGGCGTCCAGCAGGTGCCTGCGCAGCGACGGGTCGCTGTCATCCGGCGCCGCGGATGCGGGCGTCGCGGTGTCCTCCCGGGAGGCATAGGCGTCTACGTGCCGCTGATGCCTCAACGCGTCGCGCGCGGCGTTCGCGGCAATGGTCATCAGCCAGGGGATGAAGCGGGTGCCGGGCTCGTAGCGGCCCCGCGAGCGGATGACGGACAAGAAGGTGGCCTGGAGCAGATCTTCCGCGAGCGCGCCATTGCGCACCATCCGGGCCAGGAAGCCTTGGACCCGCGGCGCGTGCCGCGCGAAGAGGTCCTCGAAGGCGTCCTGTGCTCCGTCGCGAAACCGTTCCATGAGTGCTTCGTCCGTTTGGCTCCGCATCACCCGACTCCTCTACGGGCCACCTGCGAAAGTGTTTCCGGCGCTCGCGCTTCTCAAGGTTCGGTGAGGAAAGCTCTGGAAAGTCACGGGGTTGCGAACGCCAGCAGCATCCCGTCCTGCCCTGGAGGGCGAGGCCGTTAGTGTTGGGCGCGGAGGCACCTCGGACGCGTGGACCATTGGAGCATCGAAGGCATGGGGGCGGGGTTGGTGGCAAGCCTGCTGGCGGGCACGGCGACGGGACTGGGCGCGCTGCCCGTGCTCGTCACCTCGGAGCTCAGCCGGAAGGCCCAGGACCGGATGTTGGGCTTCAGCGCGGGCGTGATGCTGGCGGCCACGTCCTTCTCGCTGGTCATCCCCGCGATGGAATTGGTGAGAGGGCAGGGCCATGACGGGCCTTCGGCGGCACTGCGCGTGGCGGCGGGTGTGTTGCTGGGTGGGCTGTTCCTGCGCGTGTGGCACGACTTGATGCCGCACGAACACGCGCTCAAGGGCCACGAGGGCCATGGCGGCACGAAGTGGAACAGCGCGCTGCTGTTCGTGCTGGCCATGACGCTGCACAACTTCCCGGAAGGCCTGGCGGTGGGCGTGTCCTTCGCCGCGCCGCAGCCGGAGCTGGGCCTGTCGGTGGCGCTGGGAATCGGCGCGCAGAACATTCCCGAAGGCCTGGTGGTGGCGCTGGCGCTGCGGGCCTCGGGGGCGTCCGCGTCGCGCGCCGCGTTCCTGGCGCTGCTCACCGGCATGGTGGAACCGGTCGGCGCGCTGTTCGGCGTCCTGGCCCTGTCACTCAGCTCCGCGCTGCTGCCGTGGGGACTGGCCTTCGCGGGCGGGGCGATGCTCTATGTCATCAGCCACGAGATGATTCCGGAGAGCCACCGCGGCGGCTTCGAGCGCGAGGCCACCACCGGCCTCATGTGGGGCTTCGTGCTCGCGTTGGTGCTGGACATGTCGCTGGGCTGACGCGGCCCGAGGGCTACGCGGGCAGCAGCACCAGTCGGGCAATCTCCGGGGGCGCGCCCACGCGCATGGGTGGGCCGACGAAGCCACAACCCCGGCTGACGTAGATGAGCGAGTCGCCCGTGCGGCTCAGGCCCGCGTTGCGGTCTCCCCAGATGAGGTCGCCCATCAGGTTGCCCGGGAACATCTGTCCGCCGTGCGTGTGCCCTGAGACTTGGAGCCCCACGCCGCGCCGGGCCACCTCGTCGAAGTTGGACGGCTGGTGTGCCAGCAGCACGGAGGCACGGTCGGGCCGCACGTCGCGCAGCGCCGCGTCCAGGTCATAGCCGCGCTCGCCCATGCGGTGCGCGCTCCAGTCGTCCACGCCCGCCAACTGGAAGGAGGCCGCGCCGTCGCCAATGGACACGGAGCGGTTGCGCAGCGCGTGGATGCCCAGCCCCTCCAGGAAGGCGACCCACGAATCGGCGCCCGAGTAGTAGTCGTGGTTGCCGGTGACGAACCAGGTGCCGTACCGCGCGCGCAGCTTCCCCAGGCTGGCGGCGAAGCCCCCCAGCGCATTCACGGAGCCGTCCACCAGGTCCCCGGTGATGGCGATGACGTCCGGCTTGAGTGCGTTGGTGCGGGACACCAGCTCATCCATGAAGCGGCGCTGAATCACCCCTCCGATGTGGATGTCGGTGAGTTGCACCAGCGTGAGGCCTTCCAGCTCGCGCGGCAGGTGGGGCAGCCGCACGGGGATGTCTCGCACATCGGGTGGGTGGTATGCGCGCCAGCCGCCGTAGGAGCTCGTCGCCACGCCCGCGAGCCCCGCGCCCACCGCGAGCCCCTGACCCAGCAGCGCCCGGCGCTCCGGCGACGCGGGCGCGGTGGGGGCCGTCGTCTCCGCGCGTGCCTTGCGGCGCTCACGCCACGCGGCCAGGGCCCGCACCATGTCCACCGCCAGGGTGAACATGAGCAGGTAGAGGACCAGGCCAATCCACAGGAGGAAGACGATGCCCAGGCGCCGGGCGCCCTCCGAGGGCAGCACGGAGCCAATGGCCCGCGCGCTCAGGGCTCCGACGAAGCCCACGGCGAACAGACCCTGGGCGGTGCGCCGCAGCCACTTGCGCTTCGTCACGTCACGGACGAGCCGACGGTAGAGATAGACATGGCCCACCGACAGTACGGCGAGCACGGGAATGAAGAAGAGGAGCAGGCTGACCCAGCGTGGCATCGGGAATCCTGCATAACGAATGCGTTCCCGCCGCGCTCCAGGATTCCAGGGGGGCAGGCGGGAAGGCGGCATGGGCACACCCCTGGCCCCTTTCCCACGCCGCCGCGCCGGGGCAGGCTTCGCCATCCCGCGAGGCCGATTCCCGGTTCACGCACCCCTTCGAGGTCGTCATGCTCCGCTCCCTGCTGGTTCCCATGCTCCTGGCTGTCTCGCTGCTCGGCTGTGGCGACGACGAAAGCGTCAACCCCGATTCGGGAGACCCGACCAAGGTGACGTACGCGGAGTCACTCAATGTGGACCTGGCCGAGATGACCCGGCTGGAGAGCGGGCTCTACATCCAGGACACCTTCGTCGTGGAGGATGGCGCGCAGGCCGAGGCGGGCAAGCGCGTGCAGGTGCGCTACACGGGCTACCTGCCGGACGGCCGCAGCTTCGACGCCACCGGCAACGGGCCCGCCATCGGCTTCACCCTGGGCGTGGGGCAGGTCATCGCGGGCTGGGATGAAGGCATCGCCGGCATGCGCGTGGGGAGCCGTCGTCGCCTCATCATCCCGTCGTCCCTGGGTTATGGCGCCACCGGCTCGGGCAGACGGATTCCGCCGTACACGGTCCTCATCTTCGACACCGAGCTCGTGTCCGTCCGCTGACGGAGGCGAGGAACTCCGCTCGCCGACGTGCTATAGGATTTCCTTGTCTTCCGGGAAGTTCGGGTCGGCGTGGACCGGCCTGGATGTTCGTGGTGACCCGGAATGGGGGAGGCGAGCGATGTCGCGGTCCGAGGCGGAGATGAGTTTGGAAGGCCCCCGAGCAGCAGTCCCGGGGGAGGGCGCGTTCCACGGGCTGCTCACGCAGCCGTCGTCCGAGGTGGCGGCGCAGCTCTACGAGGAGCTGGGGAGCTCCCAACGCGAGCGGCTCCAGAAGGAGGCCGCGCAGGCCGCGGTGGCGGAGCGCCAGCGTCTGGCGGAAGTCCTGCGCCAGGCCCGTGACTTCTCGGGCGCCGCGCGCCTGCTGGATGGCTGCGGCGCCGCGGGCCTGGTGGCGGAGCTGTACGTCCAGGGCGGGCGTTACGTGGACGCGGCGGAGGCGTACCTGCGCGCGGGTGAGGTGGAGCGCGCCGCAGCCGCCTTCGAGCGGGGCGGCGCCATGGAGCGCGCGCTGGAGGCCTACCGCGGCCTGGGCGCGCGTGAGGCCATGGCGCACTGCCTGGTGCGCCTGGGGCGTCCGTACGAGGCGGCGCAGCTCTACCGCGAGCTGGGCCAGCCGCACGCGGAGGTGGAAGCGCTCGCGAGCGTTCCCTCCGGTGACCCGCGTCACCTGGAGTCCGTGCTGCGCATGTGCAAGCTGCTGGATGGCGAGGGCTTCACGCGGCGTGCGCTGGCGCTCCTGGCCGACACGGTGCGCGGCACGGAGTCGGCACGGGGAGACCCGGCGCTGGCGGCGGAGAAGGCCCGGCTGCTGCGCCGCCTGGGCATGGACGCGGAGGCCGAGGCCGTCATTGCGCGCCTGCCCTCGAACGCGGCGGCGCCGGAGGCCAATGGCTACCACTACTTGAAGGCCATCCCCATCTTCGGAGAGCTGTCGCTCGATGACATGAAGGACCTGTACCGCGTGGCGCGGCAGGTGCTCATCCCGGCGGGCGGGGTGCTGCTGGAGAAGGGCTCGCCGGGCAGCGGCCTCTTCGTGCTCCTGGAGGGCGAGGTGGACGTGTTCAGCGGGCCGGAGACGGATGCGCGCCGGCTCAACACGCTGGGGCCTGGCGCCTACCTGGGAGAAATCTCCCTGGTGCAGGATGCCCCGGTGTCCGCACACGTCCGCGCGCGCACGGCGGTCCGCGCCCTGCGCGTCACCCGCGCGGGTTTCCAGCACTACCTGGACACGCATGACGCGGCGGCGCTGCGCATCTTCCGCCTCTTCACGCACAACCTCGCGGCGCGCGTGCGGGCGCTCAGCACCTGACGGCGCGCATGTCTGTGATTCCGGGCTCGCGTGTTCGCACCCGTGCCCGGATTGACAACACGGCGTCTGTGCTTTAATTCAAACGCATCATGAGGCCCGTCTTCTTCAACGCCCTGCTGTGTGCGCGCACGTTCGCGCCGGCGGCGGACGTGTGCCTCGCCCCCCGTCACGAGGTTCTGCTCGACATTTGAGTTGGCGGACCGGTGTCTCCGGCGCGCGGGTTGGCTGGTTCCCGTGTGCCGTGAGCCCCGGCTCCGCCCTCTCTCTTGCCGCGTCCTCGTGTGTCCTCACGCGTCCCTGAGCGGGCCTGACGTGCCCCTCCGGCGAGTCGCGCGTGTGTGCCGCTGAGGCGTTCGCGGCGTCATCCCTTCATTTCAACCGGCGCCTCAATTCAACCCGCGGGCCTCGCTGCTCGACGGGAACGGGAGTCCTTCATGTCTCGCCACACACGCATCGAGCGGTACCGCAACATCGGCATCATGGCGCACATCGACGCGGGGAAGACGACGCTCACCGAGCGCGTCCTCTTCTTCACCGGTCGCATCCACTCCGTGGGAGAGGTGCACGACGGAGCCACGGAGATGGACTGGCTGCCGCAGGAGAAGCAGCGCGGCATCACCATCACCTCCGCGGCCACCACCGCGTTCTGGCAACCCCGGCAGGGGATGGGCGCGGGTGTGCCCCACCGCATCAACGTCCTGGACACCCCAGGGCACGTGGACTTCACCATCGAAGTGGAGCGCTCGCTGCGCGTGCTGGACGGCGCGGTCGCCGTCTTCGACGCGAGCCAGGGCGTGGAGCCCCAGTCGGAGGCGGTGTGGCGGCAGGCGGACCGGTACAACGTGCCGCGCATCGCCTTCATCAACAAGATGGACAAGGTGGGCGCGGACTTCGCCATGAGCGTCGCGTCCATCCAGGCGCGGCTGGGCGCGCGGCCGGTGGCCGTGCAGTGGCCCCTGGGCGCGGGCTCGGAGTTCCGCGGGCTGGTGGATCTGGTGCGCATGCGGGCCGTGATGTTCGACGGGGAGGACGGAAGCTTCGTCGACGGCCAGGCCGTTCCGGAGGCCGTGCGCGCGGAGGTGGAGGCGCAGCGGCTGCGGCTCATCGAGGCGTGCGCGGACGAAGACGCCACCGTGCTGGAGAAGTTCGTGGACGGGCGATTGGAGGACATCACCGCGGAGGACCTGGAGCGCGCGCTGCGCTCGGGCGCTCTCGCGCGGACGCTGGTGCCGGTGCTGTGCGGGTCGGCCTTCAAGAAGAAGGGAGTGCAGATGTTGCTGGACGCCATCGTCAACTACCTCCCCGCGCCGTCGGACATGCCCGCCGTGGAGGGCTTTGTTCCGGGCAAGGAGGAGCGTGTGTCCCGGCCCGTATCCGATTCGGGGCCGCCTTGCGCCCTGGCCTTCAAGCTCATGAGCGACAAGGCCGTGGGCGGCATCGTGTTCCTCCGCGTCTACTCGGGCACGCTGCGTGCGGGCACCGTCCTGCTCAACCCCGCCACCGGGCGGCGTGAGCGGGTGGGGCGCTTGATGTTCATGCACGCCAACCGCCGCGAAGAAGTGGCGGAGGTCCATGCGGGAGACATCTGCGCGGCGCTGGGCCTGAAAGGCGTGCGCACGGGCGACACGTTGTGCGACCCGGCGGAGCCCGTGGTGCTGGAGTCGCTGGGCGTCATGGAGCCCGTGGTGCAGCTCGCCGTGGAGGCGCGCTCGCCCGCGGAGCTGACGAAGCTGGAGGACGGCCTGCACCGGCTGGCGGCGGAGGACCCGTCGCTGCGTGTGGGCGTGGACCCGGAGAGCGGCCAGGTGCTGCTGTCCGGCATGGGTGAGCTGCACCTGGAGGTGGTGGTGGACCGCTTGAGGACAGAGCACGGCGTGGAGGCCCGCGTGGGCCAGCCAAAGGTGGCCTGGCGCGACACACTCCGGCGCCAGGTGCGGCAGGAGTACCGCCACGTCCGCCAGTCGGGCGGGCCTGGACAGTACGCGTACGTGGTGCTGGACGTGGGGCCGGCGCCGCGTGGCGCGGGGCTCGTCTTCACGGACGACACGCGCGGGGGCACCATCCCCAAGGAACTGGTGCCCGCCATCGAGAAGGGCGTGGCCGGGGCCATGGCCCGAGGCGTGCGGGACGGCGTGCCGCTGGTGGACGTGGAGGTGCGGCTCTTGGATGGGGACACGCACGTGCGTGACTCCACGCCCCAGGCCTTCGCCGTGGCGGGCTCCCTGGCGCTCCAGGCGGCGGCGCACAGGGCGGGCGTGCAGCAGTTGGAGCCGGTGATGGAGGTGGAGGTCACCACGCCCGAGGAGTACCTCGGCGAGGTGTTGGGAGACCTGGCGGCGCGGCGGGGGCGGGTGCTGGGCATGGAGGCGCGCGGCGTGGTGCGGCTCGTCTCCGCGCGGGTGCCCATGGCCAGCCTCTTCGGCTACGTCACCGGGCTGCGCGGCCGCACCCAGGGCCGGGCCCAGGCCAGCATGCGGCTGGGCGCGTACGAGCCGGTGCCAGAGGCACTCCAGGCCTCTTACGCGGCGGAGGCCCGTGCCTGAGGTGAAGGGCGGCCCCGGGAGCCAGGAGTGGCTCCCGGGGCCTGTAGGGCATTCCGGGTCTTTCGACTTGGAAGGATCTGGACCCTGTACAAATGTCCATCAGGGGCCACAAAACCGGAAAGCAAGCCGTTGATTTCACGGGACTTCCGGGACGGGAAAGTGCAGGGTCCCGCGCCGATTCTCCGGAATGGGTAGGGGAGACCCCCTGTTCCCATCCGTTCCCAAAGCGGTTCGGCCGGCCGGGCCCGACCGCGCACCGCCAGGCGCCCCGGACATACGTCCGACTGGGCGCGCTGCGCGGGCTTCCTCCCCTGGGGAGGAGGCGGGCTCACTTCAACGTCAGGAACCCATGACTTTCGACGATCTTCAGCTTCACGACACCCTCCTGCGCGCCGTCAAGGCAGAGGGTTACACCACCCCCACGCCCATCCAGCAGAAGGCCATCCCCCACGCGCTGGCCGGGCGGGATGTACTCGGCGTGGCCCAGACGGGCACGGGCAAGACGGCGGCCTTCGCGCTGCCCATCCTCCAGCGGCTGTCCGCCAAGGCGCCCGCGGGCGGGGCGCGCCCGGTGCGCTGCCTGGTCCTGACGCCCACGCGCGAACTGGCGGGTCAGGTGGGTGACAGCTTCGGGACCTACGGCAAGGGGCTTCCCCTGCGTCACGCCGTCATCTTCGGTGGCGTGGGCCAGAATCCGCAGGTCCAGACGCTGCGCAATGGCGTGGATGTGCTGGTGGCCACGCCGGGCCGCCTGCTCGACCTGATGGAGCAGGGCTTCGTGTCGCTGCGCTCGCTCGAGGTATTCGTGCTCGACGAGGCGGACCGCATGCTCGACATGGGCTTCATCCACGACGTGCGGCGCGTCATCAAGGCGCTGCCGCCCAAGCGGCAGACGCTGTTCTTCAGCGCCACGCTGCCCCCGGACATCGTGGACCTGGCGCGCAGCATCCTCACGGACCCCATCCGCGTGGAGGTGACGCCGGCGTCCAGCACCGCGGAGACGGTGAGCCAGCAGGTGTACTTCGTGGAGCGCGAGCAGAAGCGCGGGCTGCTGACGCACCTGCTGAAGGAAGGCAACATCCACCGCGCGCTCGTCTTCACCCGCACCAAGCACGGCGCGAACCGGGTGGCGAAGCAGTTGGAGGGCGCGGGCGTCAGCTCGGCGGCCATCCACGGCAACAAGAGCCAGAACGCCCGTGAGCGCGCGCTCGACGAGTTCCGCTCCGGGACGCTCCGCGTGCTCGTGGCCACGGACATCGCCGCGCGCGGCATCGACATCGACGGGCTGAGCTACGTCGTCAACTACGACCTGCCCAACGTGCCGGAGCAGTACGTGCACCGCATTGGCCGCACCGGCCGCGCGGGGGCCAGTGGCACCGCTGTGTCCTTCTGCGACGCCGAGGAGCGCGCGTACCTGCGCGACATCGAGCGCACCATCCGCCGCAACGTGCCCGTGGTGGAGGACCATCCGTACCGCTCGGGCCAGCCCGCGCCGCGTCCCGTGAGTCATGCGTCCGGCGCCGCGCCGGAGGCCCGCCCTTCGGGCAACGGTGGGCGGCCCCAGGGCACGCCGCGTCCCGCGGGCAACGGTGGTGGAGGCGGGCACTCCGCGGGGGCTTCGCGCCGCCGCCGGGGGGGCCGTGGTGGCGCTGGCGGCGGAGGCCGTGGGCAGGGTCGTCCCGAGGGTGGCCGCTCGGCGCAGGGCTCGGGTGGCTCCGGTGGCAACGCCAGCCGGGGTGGCCAGGGCGGTTCCAGGGGTTCGGGTGGCGGCCGTCCCGCGGTGGCGCAGGCTCCGGCGAAGGCCCCCGAGGCCTCCCCGCTTCCTCCGCGTCGCCCATCGCCCAAGTGGTTCTGAACGGCTGAGGCCAGGCGTCGGCTCCGGCCCGCCGTGAAGTCCAGGAAGGGAGCTCGCGCCAGTGGGGCGGGCTCCCTTTTGCATGTCAGTGGAGGACCATCAGCGCCATGGAGCCGAAGGCGAGGGCCATGGCCAGGATGCCCCAGCGGAACCACTTCTGCGTGAGCAGCAGGTAGTCGTCGAACGAGGCCCCGGTGTCGCCGAAAGCCTCGGCCATGGCCAACTGACGCGCCTGGATGGGGCGCAGCGTGAGCTGCCAGACGATGCCGCACAGCATGAAGCAGACCTGTCCCGCGGCGAGCGCCGGGTTCGTCCACAGGGGGATGTCCTGGAGGTGCGCGCGCAGCATGCCGGTGGCGGCGAGCGCGAAGACGCTTGGCACCAGCAGGTACTTGTCGGTGAACTGCACCAGCCGCAGGGCATAGACAATCACCCGGGGCTCGCGCGTCCTGTCCGCGAGCAACCGCCACACGGCCGTCACGACGATGTCGCCCAGGAACACCACGACGGCGATGAGGTGCAGGAGCTTCAGGACGTTGTGGACGTTCATGGGGTGGGTGTCGGACGTGGAATGAGCGCGAGCAGGTGCTGGGCGAGCACCGCCGCGTGCGGATCGCGGAGCAGCGACAGGTGGGTGCCAGGGACGGGGTAGGCCGAGCAGGCCTGCTGCGTCAACTGGCTCCAGCCGAGCGTGCCGTCTTGCACGAGCGCGTCGAGCGCCGCCGTGCTGGGGCCACTGCGGTCCTCCGCACGGAACACCGCCAGGGGCACCGGTTGTCCACGGCGGGGCCGGTAGTTCAGGGCGTCATGGGCCCGCGCCACGTTGAGGATGCCCTGCACGTGGACGGGCTGCGCGCCTTCGGGGAGGACCGCCGCGGCCTGGAGCCGTGCGACGAAGAACTGGAGCCGCTCGGCTTCGCCCATGGCGCGCACTTCGGGCAGGGCGAGGTCGATCTTCACGTTGAAGAACGCCTCCATGATGCCGGCGAGGTGGAGCATCCACTGCGCCGTGTCCCAACCCTCGCCCTGCGGCCGGGTGACGTCGGGGAAGGGCGCCAGGGTATCCAGCATGGCGACGACGCCCACCTCGCGGCCGCGGGCCTTGAGCTCCTGGGCCAGCTCATAGGCGATGTGTCCGCCCATGGAGTGTCCACCGACGGAGTAGGGGCCTTCAGGCTGCATGGCCAGGATGGCGTCCGCGTACCATGTGGCGATGGCCTCCACCGTCTCGTGGGGTGGCACGTCGCCATCCAGGCCCTGGGGCTGGAGGCCGAACACGGCGACGCCTTCCAGGTGTCTGGCGAGGGACAACAGGTAGAACGGCGTCGAGCCTCCACCGGGCACCAGGTAGAGCACCGGCGTCCGGTTCGGGTTCGCGGCGCCGGCGGCCATGAGTGCGTGGGCCTCGGGGGTGAGCGGCACCAGCGGAGAGACGGCCGCGTTCTCGGTCCGGAGGACCGCCGTGAGCTGCGCGGGCGTCGGGTTCCTGAACAGGGACACCAGCGGAAGCGGGCGGCCCAGGCGCTTCTCCACCGCGAGCTTCATCTTGAGCGCCAGCAGCGAGTGGCCGCCCAGGTCGAAGAAGCTGTCGTGGATGCCCACGGCGCGCACGCCGAGCACCTCCTCGAAGAGCCGGACCATCTCCAGCTCCAGCGCATCACGCGGCAGGCCCTCCAGGGCGGTGACGCGCGCGTCGGCGAGCTCCATCGCGCTCAGCGCTCGCGTATCCACCTTTCCGTTGGGCGCGAGCGGCAGCGCGTCCAGGAGGACGAACTGCCCAGGCACCATGTTCGCCGTGAGCTGCTGCTCGACGAAGCTCCGGAGCTCGGTGGGCTCGGGGCGCTGCGCGGACGCATGGGGCACCACGAAGGCCACCAGCCGGGAGTCTCCACCCGTGCCGCGCACCAGCGCGACGGCTTCACGCACCGCCGGGTGCCGGGCAATGGCGGCTTCGACCTCGCCCAGCTCGATGCGATGCCCGCGCAGCTTCACCTGCCGGTCGGCGCGGCCCACGAACAGGAACGTGCCATCCGCCAGCCGGCGGACCACGTCACCCGTCTTGTACATGCGCAGCGTCGGGCCTCCGGGGAAGGCGTGTTCGATGAAGCGCGACTGCGTCAGCTCCGGGCGGTTGAGGTAGCCGCGCGCCAGGCCGGGCCCCGCGAGATAGAGCTCTCCGGGGACACCCTCCGGGACAGGGCGAAGCCTGCCATCCAGGATGAGCGCTTCCATCCGGTGGATGGGCAGGCCAATGGGCTCGGTCGGGCCGTGCGCGCCCACCTGTCCGGGCAGACACCGGTGCGCCAGCGAATCGATGGTCGCCTCTGTCGGTCCGTAGAGGTTCCACACCTCCGCCTTCGAACGGCTGAAGAGCGTGGCGACGGTCGCGGAGGGCAGGGGCTCTCCACCCACGCAGACGCGCCGGAGCGCCGGGAGGTTCGCGAAGCCGGGCTCCTCCACCAGCGCCGTCAGCAGCGAGGGCACCAGTTGGAGCACGGAGACGTCGCGCTCGCGCAGCACGCGGGCCAGGTGCTCCGTATCCGCGCCAAGGCCGTGCGGCGCCAGCACCAGCCGGGCACCCACCATCAGCGGGGCGAACAGCTCCCAGACGGAGGCGTCGAAGCTGAGCGACGTGCGCTGGAGCACCCGGTCCTCGTGAGCCAGCGGCATGGCGTCGTCCATCCACGCCATGTGGTTGGCCAGGGCGGAGTGCTCAATCAGCACGCCCTTGGGCTGCCCCGTCGAGCCGGAGGTGAACAGGCAGTACGCCAGCGCGCCGCTCCGTGGCTCGAACGACTCCAGGGTGTCGTCCCCGAGCACCACCACGTCGGTCCCCGGAAACCGCGAGGTGAGGTGCGCTTGCGTGATGACCACCCGCGCGCCGCTGTCCTCGAGCATGAACGTCAGCCGCTCGCGGGGGTAGGCCGGGTCGAGCGGGACGTAGGCCGCGCCCGCCTTGAGGATGCCGAGCAGCCCCGCCATCATCCCCACGGAGCGTTCCACGGCGAGGGCCACCAGTGTTCCTGGCGTGACGCCGCGTTGGACCAGCGCCTGGGCAACGGCCTTCGCGCGGGCCTCCAGGGCCGCGTAGGTGAGGGTGCCGTCCTCGGCCTCGACGGCGATGGCCGTCGGCGTCTTCGCCGCCTGGGCCGCGATGACCTCGTGCACGGCGGGCAGGGACGGTGCCGCCTCCGGTGCGCGAGGCGTGAGCCGGGCACGCTCCTCGGCGCCCAGCAGGTCGACATCCACGACCTTCGACCGCGGCTCGGCGGCCAGCCGCGTGATGAAGCCCGTCAGCTGGCGCACCATTGCCTGGATGCGCCATGCGTCGAAGAGGTCGCGGTCGTATTCCAGCACGCCTTCGAACCCCTGGGCCGTCTCGGACAGCGTCAGGGTGAGGTCGAACTTGGCGGCGCCGCTGGGGATGGCCACCGGGGTGACCTCCAGGCCCGGCAGCGCCATCTTCGCGGTGTGCGTCTGCTGGTACGCGAGCATCACCTGGAAGAGCGGACTGGTTCCGAGCACGCGCTCCGGCTTGAGCACCTCGACCAGCTTCTCGAACGGGACGTCCTGGTGCTCATGGGCGTCGAGCACCTGGCGGCGGACACGCTGGAGGAGCTCGAGGAACGTGGGCTCTCCGCCCAGGTCGATGCGCAGGGGCAGCGAGTTCACGAAGAACCCGATGAGCGGCTCCGTCTCCGCGATGCGGCGGCCCGCGAACGGTGAGCCGATGACCACGTCGTCCTGCCCACTCACCCGGCCCAGGTAAGCGCCAAAGGCGGCGAGCAATGCCATGTAGGCCGTCACTCCTTGCTCACGGCAGAGCGAGGTGAGGGCCTGGGCCACGTCGGGCGCCAACGCCAGCGGCTCGGTGGCACCCCGGTGACTCCGGACCGCGGGCCGGGGCCTGTCAGTAGGCAGGTCCAGCACGGCGGGCGCACCCGCGAGCGCCTTGCGCCAATGGCCGAGTTGATGTTCCCGGGCCTGGCCGTCGAGCCAGCTCCGCTGCCACGCCGCGTAGTCCGTGTACTGGATGGGAAGGTCCGGAAGCGCCAGGGGCTCACCCCGGACCTCCGCGGCGTAGAACGCGGAGAACTCACGCATCATCACGCCGAAGGACCAGCCGTCGGACACGATGTGGTGCATGGCCACGAGGAGCACGTGTTCGTCGTCCGCGCGCTTGAACAGGTGCACGCGCACCACGGGGCCCACGTCCAGCGCGAAGGGCCGGGCGGACTCCTCGGCCAGCCGCTGGTCGAGGCTTACCGCGCCAGCGTGGCGGAGGTCCTCTGTGGTCAGCGTGAGCACCGCGTCGGCCACCCGGGCCACCGGCAGACCGTCGACGAGCGGGAAGTTCGTCCGGAGGACCTCATGGCGCTCCAGCACGCGCTGGAGGCTCCGTCGCAACGCGGCCTCGTCCAGCGAGCCGCGCAACGTGAACGCGAAGGGGATGTTGTAGGCCGCGCTCTGGCCTTCGAGCTCGGCGAGGAATCGCAGCCGCTCCTGCGCGAACGAAAGGGGCCGGTCCCCGGGGCTCGTCAGTCGGACCAGCGGAGGAAGCTGCGGTGCGGCCTCCTTGGCGGCAATCACCGCCGCCAGTGCCGTCAGCGTCGGCTGCTCGAAGATGGCGGAGAGGGGCACGTCGACGCCGAATGTCCTCCGCACGCGGCTCATGACCTGCGCGGCCAGAAGCGAGTGCCCGCCCAAGTCGAAGAAGTTGTCCTCCGCGCCAATCGGGCGGCGCTCCAGGAGCGACTCCCACAGCGAGGCCAGCGTCTGCTCGGTGGGTGTACGCGGGGGCACGAAGCGCGTCTCGCTCGCGGACGCCTCGAAGCGCGGCGGCGGTAGACGTCGCTTGTCCACCTTGCCGCTGGATGACAACGGCAGCTCCTCCAGGTGGATGAACTGCGCGGGCACCATGAACTCCGGGAGCTTCTTCCGGGCGTACTCGCGGAGCGCGTGCACATCCACGGGCTGGGTCGAGACGACGTAGGCAATCAGGGCCTTCACGCCCCCCTGGGCGCCCGCGGAATGAACGTTGGCCACGGCCTTCGCCACACCGGGGTAGGAGGCGAGCACCGCTTCGATTTCACCCAGTTCGATGCGATAGCCACGGAGCTTGACCTGATGGTCGATGCGCCCGAGGTACTCGAGGTTGCCATCCTTGCGCCAGCGGACCAGGTCTCCGCTCCGGTACAGCCGTGCGTCGGGCTTGAACGGATGCGGGATGAACTTTTCGCGCGTGAGCTCCTCGCGGTTCAGGTAACCGCGGGCGACACCGACGCCTCCGATGTGCAGCTCGCCCGGGACGCCAATGGGCAGCAGTGCGCCGTGGCGGTCCAGGGCGTACCCCTCCAGGTTGAGGGCGGGGCGCCCGATGGGCGGAGCTCCCGGGTCGTCCTGCCGGCAGTGGCCGAGCGTGCTGATGATGGACACCTCGGTGGGGCCATAGGCGTTGACGAACAGGACGCCGGGCCGCGCCCACGTGTGGACGACCTCTGGCGGAAGGGCCTCTCCCGCGGACGTCAGCATGCGAAGCGCGGGGTACTCGCGGTCGGTGGGGAGCGCTGCATACGACGTCGGAGGCAGCACCATGTGCGTGACGCCGTGAGCCAGCAGCACCTTGGCCAGTTCGTCGCCCGCGAGCAGCGTGTCCGCGGGGGCCACCACGAGCCGGCCCCCGTTGGTCAGGGCCATGACGATTTCCCAGACCGAGACGTCGAAGGAGATGGAGGAGAACTGGAGCATGACGCAGCCTGCGTCGGCGCCCAGTTCGTGCCGCTGCATCTCGATGACGTTCGCGAGCCCCCGGTGTTCCAGAATCACGCCCTTGGGTCTGCCCGTGGAGCCCGAGGTGTAGATGACGTAGGCGGCGTTCTCCATGCGAACGCCACTGTCGGGATTGCCGGTGGGCGCGGCATCCGCGGGCTCGTCCAGCCAGAGCGTCCGCACCTGCGGCGCGCGCCACTTCTGCTCCGCCGCATGGGTGCTCACCATGAGCGCGGCGCCCGAGTCCTCCAGGATTCCGTCGAGCCGATCCTTCGGGTACGAGAGGTCGAGCGGGACGTAGGCCGCCCCCGCCTTCCAGATGGCGAGCAGGCCGATGAGCATCTCGAACGACCGAGGCACGGCCAGGGCCACCAGCATCTCCGGGCCGGCGCCCATCGCGATGAGCTGGTGCGCGGCGCGGTTGGCCCGGCGGTTCAGCTCGCCATACGTGAGCCGCTCTTGCCCCAGTTCGAGCGCGATGGCATCCGGCGTTCGCTCCGCGTGTTCCTCCACGAACCGGTGGGCTGGGACGTGGCGGGTGGGCGCCACCAGGCGCCCCTGGGTGAACGCGGCGACGACGCCGCGCTCCTGCTCGGGGAGGAGCGCGAGCTCTGACAGCCGCTTCTCTGGATGCGCCACCGCGTCGGCGAAGAGCACCTGGAGGTGGGCGACCATCCGCTCGATGCGGTCCGCGTCGAAGAGGTCCGTGCTGTACTCGATGACGCCGGCCAGCCCTTCACGCGTGGGCTCGAAGCTCAAGGTGAGGTCGAACTTCGCGCTCTCGATCTCCAGGTCGATGGGCTCCAGCGCCAGCCCCGGAAGGCTCAGGTGGCCCTCCGGGGTGTTCTGCAGCATCAACATCACCTGGAACAGCGGGGCGTGGCTCAGGTTCCGCTCGACCCCGAGCGCCTCGACAATCTTCTCCAGGGGAACGTCCTGGTAAGCGTAGGCGTCCAGCGCGGAGGCACGGACGCGCGCGACGAGTTCCTCGAAGGTCGGATTGGCGGACAGGTCGATGCGCAGTGGCAGGGTCCCGACGAAGAAGCCAATCAGGGACTCGAGCTCCGCGCGGTCGCGGTTGGCCACGGGCGTACCGATGACGATGTCATCCTGCCCGGTGATGCGCGCCAGGTAGGCCGCGAATCCGCCCATGAGGACCATGAAGCTGGTTCCACCCGTGCGCAGGCTCAGGGCTTCGATGGCCTCGCTCAGCGCCTTGCCCAGGGCGATGCGCTCGGTGGCACCGCGCATGCTCGTCCGGGGAGGACGAGGCCGGTCCATGGGCAGGTCCAGGGCCGACGGCGCGCCATGAAGCGTCTTCCGCCAGTGGTCGAGCCGCTGCTCCAGCACCTCGCCCTGGAGGTGCCGCCGCTGCTGGTACGCGAAGTCCCGGTAGTCGACGGGGAGCTCGGGCAGCGTCACCGGCTGGCCGGAGACACGTCCGGCATAGAGCTGGGAGAGCTCGCGTACGAGCACGCTGATGGACCACCCGTCACCGACGGTGTGATGCATCGTCGCGACGACGACGTGTGCCGCCTCGTCGAGGCAGAACAGCTTCGCGCGGAACAGCGGGCCGTTTGTCAGGTCGAACGGTCGCGCGGCCTCCTCCGCGATGAGCAGGCGAAGCGCCTCGGGGGACGTCTCTCCCAGGGTGACCTGCTCGAACGGAACGTCCTGGTTCGCCCGCGGCTCTTGCCACACGCGGCCATCTCGCTCGACGAAGCGCATCCCGAGCACGGGGTGCCGCCGGACGATGTCGGACAGGCTTTCCTGGAAGGCGCTGACGTCCAATGTGCCCGTCAGCCGCAGCGCCATGGGCAGGTTGTAGGCCGTGGTGCCGGGGTAGAGCTGATCCAGGAACCAGAGCCGCTCCTGGGAGAATGACAGCGGAATGGCGGCGCCCTCGGGCGCCGGTTCAATCCGGGCAAGCGTCAGCGTCTGGCTTCCCCGGCGCGCATCGAGCACCCGGCTCAAGGAGGCGATGGTCGGATTCTCGAAGAGGTCGGAGACGCGGAACGCAGCGTCCACGTCGCCGCGAATCCGCGAGACGACCTGCATCGCGAGCAGCGAGTGCCCGCCCAGTTGGAAGAAGTCCTGCTCCCGCCCGACAACGCCGCGTCCCAGGACCTGTTCAAAGGCCCGTGCCACGGTCGCCTCCGTAGGCGTGCGAGGCGGCTCGGATGGGCTCTCGGCCTGCACGGGCGCGACGGGGGCGGGGAGCGCACGGCGCGCGACCTTGCCACTGGGCGTCCGGGGCAGCTCGGGCATCGGCACGAACAGCGCGGGAACCATGTACTCGGGCAGGTCCCTAGCGAGGAAGTCGGGCAGCTCGGCCAACCGCACCGTCTCCGGGACGACGTAGGCCACCAGCCGCTTCTCGCGCGTGGCATCACCGTCGACGATGACCGCCGCATCGCGGACATCGGGGTGCGCACACAGGGCGCGCTCAATCTCGCCGGGCTCCACACGGAAGCCGCGAATCTTGACCTGGTCGTCCGCGCGGCCGAGGAACTCGATGCTCCCGTCCACCGTCAACCGGCCAAGGTCCCCGGTCCGGTACGCCCGCACGGGGGGAGACAGGGGCAGCTCGACGAAGCGCTCGGCGGTGAGGTCCGGCCGTGACAGGTAGCCGTCGGCGAGGCACGTGCCCGCCAGATAGAGCTCTCCGGGCACTCCCACCGGAACGGGGCGCTGGTTCGCGTCGAGCAGGTGGACCGCCGCGTTGGCGATGGGCCGCCCGATGGACGGCAGCCCAGGCCAATGCCGCGGGTCGCCCTCCAACTCGAGCGCCGTCACCACATGCGATTCGGTGGGGCCGTAGTGGTTGTGAAGGCGCTTGCCACCTTCCTGGAACCAGCGGCGGATGGGGTCGGTGATGCGGAGTTGGTCTCCCGCGGTGATGACTTCCGTGAGCCCTGGAACGCGATGCTCGGTGCGCAGCGCGGCCTGTGCCAGATGGTGGAGCGCCACGGCCGGCAGGAAGAGGCGTTGGACGCGCGCCACATCGAGGAAGTCGGCCAACGCGTCTGGGTCGCGTCGGGTGCCTTCATCGATGAGGACCAACGTGCCACCCGAGCACCAGGTGGAGAAGGTCTCCTGGAACGACACATCGAAGTTGAGCGGCGCGAACTGGAGCGTGCGCAGGGGGCTGGCGTGTTCGGTCTGCCACTCGATGAGGTTGACCAGTGCCCGGTGCGGCATGGCCACGCCCTTGGGCTTGCCCGTCGAGCCCGACGTGTAGAGAACGTAGGCCAGATGATGCGGCTCCACCCGGGGCCGCGGTGTCTTCGTGGCAGGTGCCTCCGTGTCATCCAGCAGGACCTGCGTCAGGCCCTGAGACGGGAGCAGCTCGCTGTACTTCTTCTCCGTGAGCAGGACGCGCGGCCTGGCGTCCTCCAGCATGTAGCGAAGGCGCTCAGGCGGGTACGTCGGATCGAGCGGCACATATGCGCCCCCGGCCTTGAGGACCGCGAGGAGGGCGACCTGCGCATGGATGGAGCGGTCCAGACAGATGGAAACCCGGACCCCTGGGCCCACGCCCAATGCGCCCAGCCGGTCGGCCAGGGCTTCCGCGGCCTCATGGAGCTGGCGGTAGGTCCGCGTCTCGCCCTGGTGCTCCAGCGCGACCACGTCAGGCGTCCTCTGGGCCTGACGCTCGAACAGCTCGGGGAGGGTGCGGCCGGTGTACCTGCGCTCGGTGCGGTTGAGGTCGGCGTACAGACGCCGCTCCTCGTTGGACAAGAGCGGGAGCTCTGAGGTGTGGAGCTCGGGCTCCTCGGCGATGGCCTGGAGCAGCCGGCCGAGGTGCGCGGCCATCCGGTCAATCCGGTCCGCGTCGAAGAGGTCCGTGTCGTACTCGATGCTGCAGGCGAGCGCGCCCTCACGCGGCTCTACGAAGAAGGTGAGGTCGAACTTCGACGTCGAGCTCGCCGGCGCTTGAATCTCGGCGCGAACATCGGGGAGCTGGAGCTCGCCACCGCTCTGCCCCTGGAGGACGAACATCACCTGGAACAGCGGGTTGTGCGCAAGTCCACGCGGTAGCTCGAGTGCGGCCACCAGCTTCTCGAAGGGCACGTCCTGATGCGCGTAGGCATCGAGCGCCGTCTTGCGGACGCGCAGCAACAGCTCGGAGAACGTCGGGTCTCCAGACAGGTCGACGCGGAGCGCGAGCGTGTTGAGGAAGTACCCGACCACTCCCTCCGTTTCGTGCCGGTCGCGATTGGCGACAGGCGAGCCAATCACCACGTCCTCCTGGCCACTGATGCGCCCGAGGTACGCGGCGAAGGCGCCAAGCAGGGTCATGAACAGCGAGGCGCCCGAGCTCCGGGAGAGCGCTTCGAGCCGCTGGCCCAGCGGCGCGTCCAGCACGAAGCCATGAGTCTTCCCATGGAACCGCTGCCGTTCCGGTCGCGGATGGTCGGTGGGGAGCGGAAGGACAGGCGGGGCGTCCTTCAAGGCTTCACGCCAGAAGGCAACGCTCTCGTCCAGGCGTCCTGATTCCAGCCGCTGCCGCTGCCATGCGGCCCAGTCCGCGTAGCGAATGGGCAACGCGGGCAGGGCCGGCTCCGTGCCGCTCACCAGCGAGGCGTACACGATGCAGAACTCGCGCAGCAGGACCCCGACGGACCAGGCGTCCGCGATGATGTGGTGCTGGTTGAGGACCAGGACGTGGTTGTCGGGTGCGAGCCGGAAGTGCCGCGCGCGGAAGAGCGGGCCGTCCGTCAGCGAGAACGGCGCGGCGACCTCCTCGGCGATGCGTGCGTCGAGGAGGGCAGGGGAGACGTCCTCGCTCACGAGCACGGAGGCGGCAGGTGCCTGGACTCGCAGGACGGGCGTGCCTCCACGGTCGTGGAAGGTGCTCCGGAGCGCCTCATGGCGTTCAACCAGGAGCTGGAGCGTCCTTGCGAGCGCGCTGCCATCGAGCGTCCCCTGGAGCCTGAGCACCAACGGGACGTTGTACGCCGCGCTGTCTCCTCCGAGCGCGTCGATGAACCACAGGCTCTCCTGGCCCGGAGCGACGGGCGTGTCTCCCGTCAGCTCCACGTGCGGGATGGGCTCGACCGCCGTGCCCTGTCCGGAGAGCGTCTCCGCGAGCTGCGCGATGGTCCGGCGCTCGAAGATGGCTCGGACGGGAATGTCGACGCCGAAGGCCTCGCGGGTGCGCGCGATGACCTGCGTCGCCTTCAGTGAATGCCCACCGAGGTCGAAGAAGTCATCGTGGATGCCCACGCGCTCCTGGCCGAGCACCGCGCTCCAGATGCCGGCGAGAATCTCCTCATGGGGCGTCCGGGGCGCGGCCGAAGCCACCTGGGGCTGGGCCTCCAGGGCACGTGCTTCGAGCGCCGCGGTGTCGACCTTCCCGTTGGGCGTCAGCGGAAGCCGGTCGATGACGATGACCCGGCTGGGAAGGATGGCCGTGGGGAGCTTCGTCGCCAGAAACTGCGTGAGCACGGCCGCGTCGGGCTGAGGCACCACGTCGCTGACAGCAAACGCAATCAGCCGAACGTCGCCGTTCTGCCGCTGCGCCTCGCTCACCACGGCAGCAGCGGTGACGTCGGGGTGGGCCGCCAGCGCGGCCTCGATTTCGCCAAGCTCCACCCGCACGCCGCGAATCTGGACCTGACGGTCCGCGCGGCCGTGGAACGCGATGGTTCCATCTGGGAGGAACCGGGCGAAGTCACCGCTCGCGTACATGCGCGCTTCAGGCACGCCCGCGAACGGGTCGGGAACGAAGCGCTCCACGTTCAGGTCCGGCCGGTTCAGGTAGCCCCGGGTGACGCCCACGCCGCCGATGTACAGCTCTCCGATGACACCCGGAAGGACGGGACGCCGCTGGCGGTCGAGGATGTAGATGCGGGCATTGGCGACCGGCCGGCCGATGGAGGGCAGCCCTTGTTTGCCATCCGGCGCAACGGTTCCGGATGTCGCCACCACCGTCGTCTCGGTGGGGCCATAGTTGTTGACGAGCTGGAACGGAAGTCCCGCGGGCGGTGTGGCGTGGAGCCGGTCGCCGCCCGTGAGCACGAAGCGCAGCGCGCACGGCGAAGGCCACTGCAAGGCCAGCACGGCCTCTGCGACCACCGTCGGCAGGAAGCTGATGGAGATCTGCTGCGCCACCAGCCAATTCGCCAGGTCGGAGGGCGCACTGGACAGCTCGGGTGGGACCAGGTGCAGCGTGGCGCCCGCAGCGAGCGTCGGCCAGATTTCCCAGACGGAGGCGTCGAACGCGGTGCTGGCGAGCTGGGTCGTCCGGTCCTTCGCCGTGAGGCCGAAAGCCTCCGTGTGCCAGGACACCAGGTTCATCAGGTTCCGGTGTGTGACCAGGACGCCCTTGGGCGCGCCGGTCGAACCCGAGGTGTAGATGACGTAGGCCAGGTCATCCAGCTGCACCGGCTCCTTCGCGGGGACGTCGGGCGTGGCCGTCTCGTTCAGGACTCGGGAGACGTCGAGCCGGGGAACGCGCGTGTCCGCGATGGGGTCCGCACCCGTGTTGAGGATGGCGACCGGCGCCGCATCGCCCACGATGTAGGCCAGCCGCTCAGCGGGATAGTTGGGGTCCAGGGGCAGGTAGGCCGCTCCCGCCTTGAGCACGCCCAGGAGCGCCACCACCATCTCCACGGACCTGCCAATGCACACGCCGACGATGCGCTCCCGACCGGCGCCCAACTGTCGGAGGTGCCGCGCCACGCGCTCGGCGCGGCGGTCGAGTTCGCGGTAGCTGATGGATTGGCCGTCGGGGCCCACCACGGCGGTCGCGTCGGGTGCGGCCCCGTCCAGCAGGGCTGTCACAGGGCGGGTGACATCGTAGGCACGGGGATGCTGGCCCCACTCCGCCAGCACGCGCCGGGCGGCCTCGTCCATCAGGTCGATATCGCCGACCGTCTTCGCGCCCGGCAGCGACTCGAGCGCGGCTTCCAGCAACCGCGCGATGCGCTCCGCCATCGGGCGGGAGAACGCGTCCGCCGCATACATGACGCGCAACTCCAGCGACTCGCCCGGGATAGCGACCAGCGCCAGTGGGTAGCTGATGCGGTCGTGCGTGTTGACCGAGCTGATGGTGAGGCCACTGCGAGGCAGGAGCGTCGAGGCGTCGAGCGGATAGTTCTCGAACACCAGGATGCTCTCGAAGAGCGGCCGGTCCTTCGGCGCGTCCGACCAGTGCTGGATGTCCGCCAGCGAGGCGTAGCTGTACGGCTCGACCGCGCCTTGCTCAGTCTGAAGCCCCGACAGGAACGTGGCGACCGGCGCCGTGCCGTCCAGCCGCGCTCTCAGGGGCAGGGTGTTGATGAAGAGCCCGACAATGGACTCGGAACCGGCAAGGTCGGCGGGACGGCCGGAGACCGTCACACCGAAGATGACGTCGTCCGTGCCTGTCGCTCTCGCCAGGACCAGCGCCCACGCACCCTGGACCAGCGTGTTGAGCGTCAGCCGGTGCGCCTTCGCGAAGCCCGTGAGCCGCGCGGTCAGCTCTGGCGACAGCCGCTTTGTGACTTCCGGCTGCGTATCGCCGGCCGGTTCGCTGGTGTCCTGTCGCTCGGTGAAGGGCAGTGGCGTGGGTTGCTTGAAGCCCTGGAGCCGCTCGCGCCAGAAGGACTCCGCGCGGGAGGGGTCCTGCTCCTGGAGCCAGGCGATGTAGTCGCGGTAGGGGCGTGCGGCTGGCGGCAGCGCTGCGACGCCCTCCTCGAAGGCACCGAGCACCTCGCGGAGGACGATGGAGAAGCACCACCCGTCCAGCAGCAGGTGGTGGTAGGTCCACACGAACAGGTGGCGCGCATCATCGAGCCGGATCAGCGCGCAACGAATCAGGGGCGGCGTGCCCAGGTCGAAGCCCTGGAGCCGGTCCTCGCGCAGGAAGTCGTCAATCCACCGCTGCTGCGCGTCCTCCGGCACATGTCGGATGTCCTCGATGCGCCAGGGGACTTCGGCCTCCACCGCGACGACCTGGAGCGGCTTCTCCAGGCCTTCCCAGAGGAAGCCGGAGCGCAGGATGGGGTGCCGGGCGAGGACGTGCTGCCAGGCCTCCTTCCAACGGTTGATGGGCAGGTCCCCCCGGACCTCGCAGCTCAGTTGCTCCACGTACATGCCCGCGCCGGGCTCCATCAGCGCGTGGAAGAGCATGCCGTGCTGCATGGGGGCGAGCTCGTAGATGTCCTCGATCGACTCTTCTGACGTCATGGCGCTGTCCTGCCCCTCACCTTCCACCTGGCTCATCGCGGCTTCTTGGTCAGCGTGAGCACGCGCTTCAAATCCTTGGCACTCAGACGCGCCGCCGGGAAGTCAGACGCCACCCGGACCGCCGCGGCGGGCTCCGCGCGCTCGCGAATCATCGCTCGCACGTTGGCGTGGAACTCCGCGTTCAGCCGCTCGATGGTCTCCTTGTGGAAGACCTTGGCGCCGAAGGTCCAGTCGAGGCGGAGACGCTGACCCGCTTCGACCACGGCGTTGAGCTCGATGCGGTGGGGCCGGGTGGCGCCAGGCGCGTGCAGCAGGCCCAGTCCCTCCTTGGCGCGGCCTCGCACCACACCCTGCGTCGGCACGGCGCCCATCTGTCCCAGGTAGTTGAAGACGATGCCCGCGTTCGGAATCGCGCCGAGCCTCGAACGAATCGACGCATCCGGCGACAGCGCACGGAGCACGCCGTAGCCGATGCCGCCCCGAGGCGTCCGGCGCAGCGCGTCCTTCGCGCGGGCCAGCGTCTCACGCACGCCTTCCCGGGCACCCACGTGCAGGCGGAGCGGGAAGAGCGCGGTGAACCAACCCACCGTGCGGCTCAGGTCCACGTCCTCGAACAGGAACTCGCGTCCATGGCCTTCCAGGTCGATTCGGACAGTGCTGTTGCCGGACCAACCCGTGAGCGTCCGGGCGAGCGCGGCAATCAGGGCCTCGTTGACCTTGACGTCGTACGCCGTCGGGACCTCGTTCAGCAGGAGCTGGGTTTCCTCCGCCTCCAGCCACGTGACGAGCGTGCCCGCGTCGCTCACCGTGTCCGGGGCGTGGGGGTCGTTCAGCGGCAGGTCCTGCGAGTCATCCCGCTGCGCGGTGGCGAGCCAGGCGTCGAGCTCGGCCCGGGCGTTGGGCGTCGCCGCATACGCTTCGAGCCGCTTCGCCCAGTGCTGGAAGGACGTCGTCTTCGGCGGGAGGCCGACCTCCTGGCCATTCGACAGTTGGCTGTACGCCGTCAGCAGGTCCTCGATGATGATTCCCCACGACACGGCGTCCACCACCAGGTGGTGGGCCACCAGCGCGAGCCGCGCGGAGTCCCCACCCAGCCGCAGCAGGGCGGCGCGCATGAGCGGGCCCTGCTCCAGGTCCAGGGACTCGTGGAGGTCGGCGAGCGCCTCTTCCACGTGCTCGCTCCCGTCCACGTCCAGCGTGTCCAGGGGAATGCCAGTCAGCGCCGCCTCTTCCGCGTGGAACTGGGTCCAGCCGTCACCGTCCTTGCGGTAGCGGAAGCGGAGCGCGTCGTGGTGGCGCTCCACCGCTTCGAGCGCGCCGCGAAGCGCGGCCAGGTCGATTCCTGGCTCCACGTCGAGCATCACCGCCATGTTGAAGTGCTGCGGCCCGGCGCGGTTCTGGTCGAAGAACCAATGCTGGATGGGCGTGAGGGGCGCGCTGCCCGTCACGAGCCCCTGCTCGGCGTTGATGACCTGGGTGCTGGAGGCCACGCGCGCCAGGTCGGCGATGGTCTGGTGCTCGAACAGTTGGCGCGGACGCAGCCGCAGGCCCTGCTGGGTGGCGCGGGAGATGATCTGCAGCCCGAGGATGGAGTCGCCGCCGAGCGCGAAGAAGTTGTCGTGGATGCCCACGGACTCCTTCTTCAAGACGGTGGCCCAGATGCTGGACAGGATCTGCTCCTCCCGCGTCCGCGCATCGGCGAAGGCGGCGGGCGCCTGGGCCTGCACGGGGTCCGGAAGCTTCTTGCGGTCCACCTTGCCGCTGGGCGTCAGCGGGAAGGTTTCCAGCACGACGAAGTGCGCCGGCACCATGTAGTTCGGAAGCAGGCCCATGGCATGGTCGCGCAGGGACTGAATCGTCAGCGACGTGCCCGGACGGCCCACGGCATAGGCCGCGAGCTGCCCCTGGTGGACCGTGATGACCGACCGCTGGACCTCGGGGTGGCTGTCGACGACGGTTTCCACCTCACCCAGTTCGATGCGGTAGCCGCGCAGCTTCACCTGGTCGTCGATGCGGCCCAGGAAGTCGATGCTGCCGTCGGCACTCCAGCGCGTGAGATCGCCGGTTCGGTAGAGCCGGGCGTTCGGAGCGTCGGAGTACGGGTCCGGGATGAAGCGCGTCCGGGTGAGCTCGTCGAGTCCGTGGTACCCGCGCGCGAGCGCCACACCGCCCACGTACAGCTCGCCGGGAACCCCGATGGGGACCTGCCGCTGGTCGGCGTCGAGGATGCGCGCCACGAGCCCTGGCAGGGGCCGGCCGATAGACGGAACGCCCGTGTCGCCCTTCTTGAGCTCGGCGACCGTCGCGATGACCGTCGTCTCCGTCGGACCATACGCGTTGACGAAGCGACGGGTGTCCGTCACCCACTTCTTCACGAGCTCCGCGGGGAGCGCTTCTCCGGCCGTGATGAGCACGCGGAGATCGGGATAGGCACCCTCCGGCAGCGTCGCGAGCGCGGAGGGTGACAGCACCACCTGGGTGATGTGCTTCTCCGTGAGCACCGTGGCCAGGGCCTCGCCCACGCGCGCGGTCTCATCGGTGGGCAGCACCAGCCGGGCGCCGCTGGCGAACGCCATCACGATGTCCCAGACGGATACGTCGAAGGACAGCGACGCCGCCTGGAGGAGCCGACTGTCCGGTCCGAGACCGAAGAGCGGGGCCGAGGCCACGGCGAGGTTCGCCACGCCCCGGTGTTCCAGCACCGCGCCCTTCGGCTTCCCGGTGGAACCCGAGGTGTAGATGACGTAGGCGGCGGAGTCCGCGTCGGGGAACGGGAGGGTGGACGGCTCGGCGTGCTCCGGCAGGGGCTCATCCATCCACAGCGTCTGGCCCTGGAAGCCCGGCCGCTCGCCCAGGGCGCGCTCCGTGAGCAGCACCTCCGCGCCCGAGTCGTCCAGCATGTGGCCCAGGCGCGCCTGGGGGTACTCCGGGTCGAGCGGGACATACGCGCCGCCGGCCTTCCACACGCCCAGGATGCAGGTGATGAAGTCCACCGACTTCGGCAGGCAGATGGCGGCCCGCTTCTCCCGTCCGAAGCCCAACGAAACCAGGTGCCGGGCAAGGCGCGTCGCCCGCAGGTCGAGCTCGCCGTAGCTCAGGCGGACGTCGCCATGCTCCAGGGCAATGGCCTCCGGTGCGCGCGCGACCTGCGCCTGGAACAGCTCCATCACCGAGCCGGGCGCGAGCGGGGCACTGGGGCCTTGCTCCCACTTCGCCACCAGGCTGGCTTCGTTCGCACCCAGTAGCGCGAACGCGGGCACCCGGCGCTCTGGAGCCTGCACCGCTTCGCGGAGCATGACGACGAGGTGCTCGGCCATCCGCTCGATGCGCTCGCGGTCGAACAGGTCCGCGCTGAACTCGAGCAGGCCGGAGAGGCCATCCGCGGATTCCTGCATGGACAGCGTCAGGTCGAACTTGGCGGTGACGCTGTCCAGGTCGAGCAGTTGCACGTCGAGCCCGTCCAGCGCGGGCGGTGAGAACGGTGCGTTCTGGAGCGCGAACATCACCTGGACCAGGGGCTGGCGGCTGAGGCTCCGCTCGGGCGCGACCACCTCCACCAGCTTCTCGAACGGCACGTCCTGGTCCGCGTAGGCGTCCAGCGCCGTGCGCCGGACGCGCGACAGCAATTCCAGGAAGCTAGGGTCGCCGGACAGGTCCATCCGGAGCGCGAGCGTATTGACGAAGAAGCCAATCAGCGGCTCCGCCGCCGCGCGATTCCGGTTCGCCACCGGCGAGCCGATGATGAGGTCCTTCTGGCCACTCAGCCGTGACAGGTAGGCGGTGAAGGCCGCCAGCAGCGTCATATACAGCGTGGCGCCTTCCCGGCGGCTCAGCTCCTTCAGGCGCGCCGTGAGGGAACGGTCCACGTCGAAGCGGACCACGCCACCCCGGTACGTCGGCGTCTCCGGCCGGGGCCGGTCGCTGGGGAGGTTGAGGGACGTGGGCGCCCCCGTCAGGCGTTGCTTGTGCGCTTCGATGGACTCCGCGAGCGCACCGTCCCGCAAGAGCTGCCGCTGCCACAGCGCGAAGTCCGCGTACTGGACCTGGAGCGGCGGCAAGGCCAGCTCACGCTGCGAGCGCAGCGCGTTGTAACCGGCCGCGAGCTCACGCGCGAGGATGCCCACGGACCAGCCGTCGGAGACGACGTGGTGCATGGTGAGGACCAGCACATGGTCCGACTCCGAGATGCGGAAGAGGCGCATCCGCAGCAGCGGGCCCCGCTCGAGGTCGAACGGCCGGGAGACCTCCAAGCCCGCCTGGACCTGGATGAGCTCGAGCAGCTCCGCCTCCGAAGCGCCGGCCGGGTGGACCAGCTCCTCAGTGGGCGGAAGCTCGGCCGTGACGTTCGTGGAGATGACCTGGAAGGGCTGCGCGCCATCCGCCGGGAAGCACGTGCGGAGCACTTCGTGCCGCTGGACGATGGCGTCCAGGCTCAGTCGCAGGGCCTCGTGATGGAGGGGGCCTCGGAGCCGGAGCACCAGCGGGATGACGTAGATGGGGGCCCGCGTCTCCTCGATGCGGTCCACGATCCACAGCCGCTCCTGGGAGGAAGACAGCGGAATGCGCTCCGGGCGCTCCATGGGCCCGGTGAAGTCGACCGCGGCCACTCCGGGGCGCTGGCGCTGCTGTTGGACGGCCGTCACGAGCCCCGCGACGGTGGGGCTCGCGAAGAACGTGCGCAGCGGAATCTCCACGCCCAGTACGGCGCGAATCCTGGACACGACCTGCGTGGCCAGCAACGAGTGGCCGCCCAGGTCGAAGAAGCTGTCGTGCACACCCACGCGCTCCGCGCCGAGCAGTTCGGCGAAGATGCTGGCCAGGATCTCCTCCTCGCCGTTGCGCGGCTCGACGTAGGCCGTCTCCAGGCCCTGTGAGACGGATGGAACGGGCAGGGCGCGCCGGTCGACCTTGCCGTTCTCGGTCAGGGGAATCCGGTCGACGACCATGATGCTCGCGGGCACCATGTACTCGGGAAGGCTCGCCTGCGTCCGCTTGCGCAGCTCGCTCTCCAGGCGGCGATCCACCCGGCTCCGGAGCGGGTCATTGGCGCGGCGTGCCCCCACGACGATTTCCGGTGCACTGCCGAAGAGGGCCACGGGCCCGTGCGCCGACTTCGCAGCCGGGGTGAAGACCGCGTCGAAGGAACCATCCACGCCGCCGCGCGACCAGTCGAGGGCGACGTTGAGGGACAGGGCCTCCGCGAGCTGGTGGAGAGACTCGGGGTCGATGCCAGGCTCCGGATCGCTCGCGGGCGTCGTGGCATCGCGGTCCAGCACACGCCGACGGAGCTTCTCGAAGGAACCGGGCCGCGAGGATGCTCCATCCGTCACGCTCGCCAGGGCGTCCAAGGATGCCTCGACTCGCGCGTTCCGGATGCCACGCAGGCCGACACGCCGGGTGCCGTCCTGGGTCAGCCGGGCGCGGAGCTCGGGCAGGCTCACGTTGCCCGGGCCCCAGGCCACGTCGGAGGCGGGGCTGGGAGGGGTGTCCAGGTGGATGAGCACGTCGTAGCGGAAACGCGTCAGCTCGTTCAGGCACGCGCCCCGCTTCGGGCGAATCTCCACGTGGGTGAGGCGAGGGATGCGCTGCTTGAGGGCCCAGAAGAAGTCCGGGGCGAGCACCAGCTCCTCTTCCGCCGCCATGCGCTGCGCCACGCGGGTCTTGAGCACCTGTGGGTCGAGCGTGCCGGACGCCTGCGCCAGGATGATGGACGCGTGGAAGGCCTCCAGCAGGCGGAAGTTCCGTACGTCACCCACGAAGATGACGCCGCCCGTGTCCAGCCGCTGTGAAGCCTTCTCCAGGGCCTGCGCGAGGTACTCCGCGCTCGGGAAGTACTGGACCACCGAGTTCAGCATCACCGCGTCGAAGCGCATGTCGCCGAAGTCGATGCCGTCCAACTGGTCCGCCGCGCAGTGGAAGAGCTTCGCATGCTCGAGTCCGGCCGACTTCGCCGTGTTGCCCCGGAGCATGTTGACGACGACACCCGAGACGTCCGTGGCCCAGTAGGCCTCCGTGGACGGCGCAATCCGCGTGAGGAGCAGACCGGTGCCACAGCCGATTTCGAGCACGCGGCGGGGCTTCCGCACGAGAATCTGGTGGACCGTGTGGTCGACCCACTCCTTCATCGCCTCCGCGCTGAGCGGTGCGCCGGTGTAGCTGCTGTCCCAGCCCGCGATGTTGAAGCTGGGGTCCAACTGCGGCTCGCTGGCGGAGCGTGCATAGAGGTCGTCGTAGAGCGCCTTCCACTCGCCCACGTGCGTGTCGCCGACGCCGCCGTCCGCATCCGAGGACAGGAGCGTCTCCGCGGCGTTGTCCCTGGGCACGACGTAGGCGGCGATGCGGCGGTCATCCGCGCTCCGCTCATGCGTGGTGACGTAGGCATCCGCGACCGCCGGGTGCGTGGCGAGCACCGACTGGATTTCACCCAGCTCGATGCGGAACCCGCGAATCTTCACCTGGTCGTCGATGCGCCCCAGGTACGTGAAGCCGCCCTCCGGAAGGCGGATGGCGAGGTCGCCCGAGCGGTAGAGCCGCTTGCCCGGCGAAGACGGGTCCTCGATGAAGCGCTGCGCGGTGAGCTCTGGGCGCTTCAGGTAGCCGCGTGCAACACCAGCGCCGCCGACGTACATCTCCCCCGGAACGCCGGCCGGTACGGGCTGGCCGTGCTCGTCGAGCAGGTGCAGCTCGAGGTCTGGGAGCGGGCGCCCGATGGGGCTCGCGGCGGAGGTGAGGTCGGCCTCGGTCACCCGGTAGTACGTGACGTGCACCGTGGTCTCGGTGATGCCGTACATGTTGATGAGCTGCGTCCCGGCGTCCCCATACCGCTCGAACCAGGGGCGCACGGTCGCCGCGTCCAGCGCCTCACCACCGAAGATGATCCACTTGAGGCCGCGGCCGCCCTTGCCATCCGCGATGGACGGCGCGCGCGTCAGCGCTCGGAATGCGGACGGCGTCTGGTTGAGGACCGTCACGCCCTCACGTGCAATCAGCTCACCGAAGGCCTCGGGCGCGCGCGTCATCCAGTGGGGCACGACGACCAGGCGCCCGCCGTACAGCAGCGGCCCCCAGAGCTCCCAGACGGAGAAGTCGAACGCCGCGGAGTGGAACAGCGTCCAGACGTCATCCGGCCCGAAGCCGTAGAGCGGCTCCGACGTCGTGAACAGCCGGGTGGCGTTGGCGTGGGTGACGACGACGCCCTTGGGGCGCCCCGTCGAACCAGAAGTGTAGATGACGTAGGCGGCGTTGTCCGGCGTGATGGCCGGCTCGGGATTCGGCGCGCGCCGGCCGCCCTTCCAGTCGAGCGCGTCCACGAAGACGGTGGGCACACGCTGGGTGGGAAGCTCGCCGGTGCGGCTGGACTCAGTCACCAGCGCGGCGACCTCCGCGTCCTCCAGAATCAACGCGAGCCGGTCCTTCGGGCTGGCGGGGTCCAGCGGCACATAGGCGCCGCCGGCCTTGAGCACGCCGAGGATGGAGACGACCAGCTCCGCGCTGCGGTCGACGCAGATGCCCACCAGTGACTCGGGGCCCACGCCGTGGTCGCGCAGCGCATGCGCCAGGACATTCGCCCGGGCGTTGAGCTCGGCGTAGCTGAGGTGCGTCTCGCCAAACGTCAGCGCGGTGGCATTCGGGCTGCGCTCGGCCTGGGCCTCGAACCAGCCGGTGAGGGTCTGGGCGGTGGTGACGGCCGGGGCGCTTTCAACGCGCGCCTCGTGCACGGGGGACGGGGCCTTGACCGCCAGGGACAGCCGGGCCACCGGCTCATCCGGCGCGCGGACCATCTCCTCGACGAGCTTCTCGAAGTAGCCGCGCCACAGGGCGACGGTGTCGTCGTTGAAGAGGGCGCGATTGAAGCGGAGCACGCCGGAGAAGGCGCCCCGCGTCTCCCACATCTCCAACGTGAGGTCGAACTGCGACTCCTGGTCGCTGATGGGGAAGGGCTCGAGCTGCAGGTTGCCCCAATGGACGCGGGCGTCCTCGTCGGGCGAGGCCCACAGCGCCATGGCGCCGCCGCCCTCGCGCGAGGCGTGGAGCGAGATGGACGCCTGGAAGAGGGGAGACACGCCAGGACGGCGCTCGATGTTCAGTCGCTCCACGAGCGATGCGAACGGGAAGTCCTGGTGCGCGAGCGCCTCGTGGACGACGGTGCGCATCCGGCCCAGCAAGGTCCGGGTGGACGGCGCACCGGAGAGGTCCGCGCGCAGCGCCACCGCGTTGGCGAAGTAGCCCACCACGTCATGGAAGGCGGAGCCGGGCCGGCCCGCCGTGGGCGAGCCAATCAGGATGTCCTCCTGCCGCGCCAGACGCCCCAGCAGGGCGGCATAGGCGGACACGAGCACGACGAAGGGCGTGGACTCGGCGCTCTGTGCGAGCGCCTTGATGCGGGCCGTCAGCTCCGCGGAGAGGCGGAACGGGCTCGCGCCACTCCGGTTCGCGGAGACCGCCGACCGGCTGCGGTCGGCGGGCAGCGCCAGGATAGGAAGCTCACCATCGAGCTTCTTCTGCCAGTAGTCCCAGTGGGCCCGCCCCGCGGCACCCGACATCGTCTCCGCCTGCTGCGCGACGAAGGCGGCGTAGCTGCCCGTGACGGGCGGCAGGGACGGCTGCTCGCCTCGCGCGATGGCCTGATAGAGCTGATTGAACTCCTGCTGGAGGATGCCCGCGGACCACCCGTCGTAGACGATGTGGTGGACGGTCATCAGGAGGACGTGGTCCTCGGACCCCAGGGAGAAGAGGTTCCCCCGGAGCAGCGGGCCCCGCTCCAGGGAGAACGGCTGACGGTAGGCGCGGGCCACCTCGGACTGGAGCTGCTCGGCGCTCCAGCCCTGCGCGTCCACGTGGGTGAAGCTCGGCTCGAGGGTCGGGTGGCACGTCTGGACGAGCTGCCCTTCCGCGGTGGACGAGAACGTGGTGCGCAGGGACGCGTGGCGCTCGGCCAGCATTCCGAACGCGCGCTTGAGCGACGCCACATCCATTTGCGAGCGGATGCGCAGTGCGAAGGGCGTGTTGTAGGCCGCGCTCTCCGGGGCCTGCTGGTGCAGGAGCCACAGCGCCTTCTGGCCGGACGCGAGCGGGGAGAGGCGGGGGGCCGCCTTTCCGGACTTCGCCATGAGCTCCGCGAGCAGCTTGCGCTTCGCCTCGAGTGAGAGGCCCTTCATGTTGTCAGCCGGGGTGCTCATGCCGTCTCCCTCTCCTGCGCCGTCTGCGCGGCGAGCATGGCCTGGAGGATCGTGTCCAGCTCACCCTCCGACATGCTGTTCACCTGCTGCTCGATTTCGGCTTCCTCCGTCACCGGTTCCGGCGCGGGCGCCGCGACGGCGGCGGCGGGCCCGTCGAACTTCGATGACAGGTTGGTGGCGACCTCCACCAGGCTCCCGGCGCGCAGCAACTCCAGCGCGGGAATCTCGATGCCGAGCGCCTCGCGGATGGTCCGCTGGACCTGCATCGACAGCAGCGAGTCCACGCCCAGCAGGGACAGGGGCTTCTGCGGTTCCACCCGCTCCATGGGAATCTGGAGAATGGTGGCGAGCCGTTCGACGAGGAACTTCTCCAGCTCTGGCTGCCGGGCCTCGGGGGCCAGCCCCGACAGATGTCCGCGCAGCTGCTCCGCTTCGCTCTGTGCGCCACCCTGGGCACTGCCCAGCAGGTGTGACGTCCTGGCGGACTTGCCCAGGTGTGGGGCGGCGCGGCCCAGCTTGGACCACTGCACGTCGAAGAGGCCCAACTGCGGCGTGCGCAGGCGCAGCACCCGCTTGAGCGCGGTCAACACGGTGGCGGGCGCCATCGGGTTGAGGCCGAGCGATTCGAGGTAGGTTCGCACCGCTTCGTCCTGGGCCATGCCGAACTCACCCAGCACGCCCCAGTGGATGCTGATGGCCGCCAGCCCTCGCGCGGCCCGGTGCTCCGCGAGCGCGTCGAGGAAGCTGTTCGCCGCGACGTAGTTGCCCTGACGCGGGTTGCCAATCAGCGCGGCGACGGACGAGAACAGGACGAAGAGGTCCAGCGGCCGGTCCTGCGTCAGCTCGTGGAGAATCCACGCGCCGCCCGCCTTGGGAGACATGACGCGCTGGATGCGCTCGAGGTTCAGGTCGGGCATCGGCGCGTCGTCCAGCACGGCCGCCGTGTGCAGCACGCCCTTGAGCGGCGGGTGCGTGGCGTCGATGCGCGCGAACAGCGCCCGCATGTCGTCCATGCTGCTGACGTCCGCGGCGGCCGCGGTGACGCGAGCGCCGGCCGCCTCCAGGTCCTGGACCAACTGCTTGGCTTCCGGCGTGGAGGCGCCCTTGCGGCCGGTGAGCACGAGGTTCCGTGCACCCTCCGCGACCATCCACCGGGCGAGCGCAAGGCCGAACCCGCCGAAGCCGCCGGTGACGAGGTACGTGGCGTTCGCATCGAAGAGCGGCTCGTCCGCCGCCGGCGCGAGCGCGAGCGGCTCACCATCGGCGAACGTCAGCGTGAGCCGGGCCAGGCCCTGGTCCCGCGAATGCTCCGCCAGCCACGCCGGTGCCTCCTCGGCGCGGGTGACGGGCCAGGACTCGGACGGCAGCGCCGGCAGTGTCTGGAACCGACCGAGGACGGACTGGAGCCGCGCGGCGACCTCCTGGGGACGCTGGCGCAGCATGGCCGCGACGTCCACGCGTGCGCAGGCCGCGCCACGGGGCCAGGCGGTGGAGAACAGGCCCTCCGCCGGAGCGAGCGGGCCCGCATCGACGAAGCGGCCGAAGGCCCCGAGCACACTGGTGATGGTGGGCTCCGCGTCGCAGGACGCGTTCACCAACAGGTCCACGCCCGCGCCGTCCGTCCACTCCAGGATGTCTTCCGGGAGGGATGGCGAGCGCCGGTCGAAGACGCGAACGCCCTCTGGCACCTGCCGCGTGTCGCCGTCCAGGATGATGCCCGTCCGGGCTCCCGCGGCACGGCCGAGTTCGATCACGGCGGTCCCCACGCCACCGGCGTCCCCGATGACGAGGAGCCGTTCGGAGGCCTGGATGTGGCCATGCACATGAAGCGCGTACTCCGCGCTTAGGAAGGGCAGCAGCCGTCCCTGGGACGTGCCGGCGCTGACGAAGTCCCGGTCCAGGCGCAGCACCACGTGCGTGCCCACCACGGGCGCTTCTTGCGCGACCAGCGCCTGCACCACCTGGCCGGACGTGAAGCCCGGGGTGGCCTCGCCTACCGCGACGACCACACCGCCCACCTCCAGCGGCCAGTGCGTGTCGGACGCACGCCGGCCTTGCACGGCCGCGGCGCGCGTCAGCGTCACGTGGGTGACCTTGATTTCGACCTCTCCGCGCGCGGGCTGCTGGCGCGTGGCGCGACGCGGTCGGCGCTCGGCGCCGTCGAGGGCGATTTCGAACACCTGCTCCACGCCAGCCGGCGCGGGCGTGCCCTTCGTCTGGGCCTCCCACTCCGGAAGGGGCTTCGCGCTGAGGCGGCGGACGAAGCGGCGGGTGTCGCGCAGCGCGACCTCCTCCTCCTGCGTCTCCGCCAGCAGCTCACGAGCAAGCCGCTCGATCAGCTCCGGCTGCGACGCCGAGGCGCTCTTCGGCAGGTCGATGGAGCGGGTCCGCAGGTGCGGGAACTCCGCGGGGACGACGCGCGCGAAGCCAATCAGCGGCGTGGCGGACAGCGCACCCAGACCGTCACCCGGGGCCGCGCGCTGTGCGTCGCGGGTGACGATGCGCAGCGACGCGCCATCGCCCGGCGCCAGGGCCAGCACCACGTCGAGCAGCGCCTGCACGTCGTTCGACTCGACTCCCGGACGCGCGTCCAGGCCGGCGAGGTAGGCAACGTGCTGGATGCGGACACGGCCCACGGCCTCCACGAGGGAACGGACGTCCTCCGCGTTTCCGGGACGAATCTGGAAGCGGTGGTTCGACTCGCGGACGAATGTCTCGCCCCGCGTCACCAGGACCAGGTCCTGGATGCCGGTCCGCTGGAGTTCACGCGTGAGTTCGGCGCCGATTCCGCCCTGGTCGGCGAAGACGAGCCAGGTGCCCTGGCTCTTCGCGGGCAGCTCCTCGGCGGTGGCCTCGAAGGCGTGCGTGTACGTCCAGTCGTAGAACGCCGGCCTGGGCACGGACTCCTCACGGTCCGCGAGCGCGGCGCACTCGACGCCCGTCAGCTTCGCGCACACCCGTCCATCGCCGTCCAGCAGCGTGATGTCGCACTCGAGCTTGTGGGCCGTGCGCGCGCGAATCCGGGCATGGCACCACAGCGGCGCGTGGGCCACGGGAGGGGTGGAGAGCTGGATGCTCCGGCAGCCCATGGGCAGGTAGAGCCGCGCGTCGTCCTCGGGAAGCCAGGACACCATGGCCTGGAGGCACGGGTCCAACCACACGGGGTCGAGCAGCATCTGCGAATCCGCGGTGATGCGCGCCACTTCCGCTTCGGGAAGGACAATCTCGGCCAGCAGCTCCTTCTCGTTGCGGCGCAGCGTGCGGATGCCGCGCAGGCTGGGGCCATACTCGAGCCCGCGCGTCGCCAGCATCCGGTACAGCGCCTCGGTGTCGAGCGGCGCCTCGGCGTGGATGGCGAGCTCGCTCACCCGGGCCTGTGTCTCCGGTGGCGTGTGGACGTTCCGGCGGATGCGCGCGGTGGCGTGACGGGTCCACGCCGTGCGGTTGTCGCGCGGCCGGCTGTAGATGGTCACCGTCTGTGCCGCCTCGTCGTACGTGGTCCGGACGACGGGCTCGTCATGGCCGGTGACGACGAGCGCGTTCTCGAACCGCACCTCTTCCAGTGCATGCGGCTCGGAGAGGCCCATGGCGCGGCGAACGGCGAGCGCCAGCTCGACGTAGGTGGCGCCAGGGACGACGAGCGAGCCCCGGACGCGGTGGTCCTGGAGGCACGGCAGGAAGCGCGCGTTCAGCCCGCGTTCCCAGGTGGGCAGCGGCGCGGAGACGCGGGGGCCGAGCAGCGAATGCTCGTCAGAACCCCGACGGTCCGTGAGGGCCTCCTCCGACTCGTGCCAGTGCTTCTCACGCTGCCAGGGGTAGGTGGGGAGCTGGGTGTAGCGCGAGCCCTGCGGATAGAGGCCGCTCCAGTCGATGGGAATGCCCGCGACGTAGAGTTCGGCCACGGCCTTGGTGAACGTCTTGTGCTCGGGCTCCTGTCGCCGGAGGGAGGTGAGGACGCGGCCCTCGACGCGGGCCTCCGCGCAGCACTCCTTGATGGACGCCAGCAGCACGGGGTGGGGCCCCAGCTCGATGAAGAGCCGGTAGCCGTCCTTCAGCATCTGCCCCGCGGCCTTCGCGAAGAGCGTGGGCTCGCGGATGTTGTCGCACCAGTATTCCGCGTCGTAGGCAATGCCTTCGATGCGCCCGCCCGTGACGGTGGAGTAGGTGGGCAGGTGCCCGGCGGAGGGCTTCAGCGCGGCCAGGCTGCGGCGCAGCTCGGGCTTCAGGCCCTCCATGGCGGGGCTGTGGTACGGCACCTCGACCTTCAGGATGCGCTGGAACACGCCGCGCGCCTCCAGCTCCGCGGCGATCTCCTCGATGGCCTTCGCGTCACCCGACAGTGTCACCGCGTTGGGGCCGTTGATGGCGGCGATGGACACCAGGTCCTCACGCCCCCGGATGGCGGCGCGCGCGCCTTCCTCGGAGAGGCCCACGGCGGCCATCTTTCCCTGGCCCGCGGCCTTGGCCTGGATGCGGCTGCGCTCGTAGATGACGAGCATGGCCTGCTCCAGCGTGAAGCGGCCGGCGGCATAGGCCGACGCGACCTCACCCGCGCTGTGGCCAATCACCGCCGCGGGCGTGATGCCCGCGCGCCGCCACATCTCCAGCAAGCCAATCTGGAGGAACGTGTTCGCGGGCTGCGCGATGTCCGTCCGCGCCATGTTGGAGGACTGCTCGTCCGCGAGCATCTGCTCCAGCAGCGACCAGCCCGCCAGCCGCTGGAAGAGGGCGTCGCAGCGGTCCAGGGTGGCGCGGAACAGCGCGTCTTGCGCGTAGAGCTCCCGGCCCATGGCCCACCATTGGGGCCCCATGCCGGTGAACACGAAGACGGGCCGGGCATCCGCGGCCTGGAGCGTCCGGCCGGAAGCGCCCAGCTCGGCGGGGTTGCCCGACGCGAAGGACTCCAGCCGCGCCGTCAGATCGGCCACGTCCTCCGTCGCCAGCAGCGCCAGCCGGTGCTCATGGTGGGCGCGGCGCGTGGCCGCGGAGAAGCAGATGTCCGGCAGCGAGGCCGGCGCCGGCGTGGCGAGCATCTCCGCGTAGGACTGCGCCAGGGCGCGCAGCGCCTCGGGGCTGCGGGCGGAGAGGGGGAGGAGCAGCGGCGCCGGGGTTGCATCGGCGCGGGCTTGCGATGCGGCGGACGGGGCCTGCTCGATGACGCAGTGGGCGTTGGTGCCGCCGTAGCCGAAGGAGTTGACGCCCATCCGCAGCGGCTCGTCCTTCCGGGGCGCGAGCGTTTCAAGCGCGCGCGGGATGCGGATGCCCAGCGTGTCGAAGGGGATGGCGGGGTTGAGGTTGCGCAGGTTGGCCTGCGGGGGCAACTGCCGGTGCTGCAGGCACAGGCTCGCCTTGATGAGACCGGCCACGCCAGCCGCGGCCTCCAGGTGCCCGATGTTGGCCTTGAGCGAGCCGACCCACGGTCCCTGGCCGTCCTCGCGCTTGGAGACGGCGCCCAGGCCACCCAGCTCCGCCGGGTCACCCACGGCGGTGCCCGTGCCATGGGCCTCGAAGGCATGGATTTCGGTGGGGTCCAACGCGGCGCTGGCGCAGACGCGGCGAATCAGCGCTTCCTGCGCGCGAGAGCTCGGCGCCGTCATGGACTCGCTGTGGCCGTCCTGGTTGACGCCCGTTCCTCTAATGACGGCGTAGACGCGGTCCTGGTCGCGGACCGCGTCGGAGAGCCGCTTGAGCACCACGATGCCGGCGCCCTCGCCACGGCCGTAGCCGTCCGCGCGGGTATCAAAGCTCTTGGAGTACCCGTCCGCCGACAGGAACTTGCCCTTGCTCATGGCCACGAAGATCTCGGGCCGGAACATGACGTTGACGCCACCCGCCAGCGCCAGTGACGTGGTGCCGCTGCGCAGGTCCTGGCACGCCAGGTGGACGGCGACCATCGACGAGGAGCACGCCGTGTCCAGGGAGATGCTCGGCCCCTGGAAGTCGAACATGTACGACAGGCGGTTGGAGAGCACCGTCATCGTCGAGCCCACCGCCGTGTGCGGTCCGATGAGCTCGCGGTTCATCGGCCCCATGTGCGTGAGCATGCTGTCGAGCATGAACCCGCCGACGTAGACCCCCGTGGGGCTGCCCGCGAGCTTGTCCGCCGGAAGGCCCGCGTCCTCCAGGCTCTCCCACGCCACCTCCGCGAGCAGACGCTGCTGCGGATCGAGCGTCGCCGCCTCCCGGGGCGAAATGGAGAAGAAGGCCGCGTCGAACGTGTCGATGGCCTCCTGCAGGAAGCCTCCCGCCCGCACGTACGTCTTGCCTGGCTTGTCTGGGTCCGGGTCGTAGTACCGGCGGTGGTCCCAGCGCTCCTTCGGGACTTCTACGATGGCGCAGCGGCCCTGGGTGAGCAGCTCCCAGAGGTGGCGTGGTGACTTCGCGCCCCCTGGAAAGCGGCAGCCGATGCCAATGATTGCGATGGGGTCGTGCTCAATATTGGACACTGCGCTCATATCTAAAACCTACGCCAATAGCGGATTGCTCGTAAAGCCAAGGCTGTATTCTTAACTCTCGAGATTGGTTGTGTATGAATGGGTTACAGCATGTGTCACAGCCGCGTTCCCTCTGAGACACGACGTCTCAATCCGGTGAGAAAACGCTCAAGGCCAGGTTTCTTCACCCAATTCCTGTTACGGATGTCGCGCGGGTCTCCCCCTCTGGCATTGGCGCCCGGGGACATCCTCTCAGGACTGTCTGACACTTGTGGGGCTCCGCCGTGTCCCTTGCGTCTTTGCCAGTGCGCGACTTCCGTCATGATTCGGAACGCGGCCGCTGGGAGCGACTTCGGGCCGTTGCTCCGGATTCTCGACGCACGAGACGCGTGTGTCGCCGCATGTCACAAGCACGGCTTCGCCGCCGGATCGGATGAATCATTCTCACTCACTGAGACACCGGGAGTGATGTGAGGCATCCATGTCTACTTCACGCCCGTGGGGCTGGGGATGCCGCCCAGGCTGCTGGCCCGGCTCCAACTGCCTGACCACGGCGGCCTTCGCGGCGACTGAGCGAGAACGTTGGCGAGTCAAACACCGCCGGTGCATCCGCTTTCCCGCACCGCTTGACTCCCCTAGGGTGCCGCGCCACCGATGCCAGCCGAAGTCACTGTTCAATCAACGTTGTTCGAATCCCTGGTCCGCCTGGCGCAACCCGACGCGAAGCTCCAGGCCGAGTTCCTGGCCGCGGGCTTCGACATGGACAAGCCCCGCGCCACCTATCCGGCGGCCGTGTTCGTGGGTTGTCAGGACGCGACGGTGCGCTACCGCTACAAGGGCATGGACCGTAAGTCGGCCTACCGGACCCTGGGGCGGGAGCTGGTGCGCAGCTACTTCGACACCCTGGTGGGCAAGGTGGTGGGAATTGCCCTCAAGGTGGCCGGACCCGAGCGCGCCATGAAGCGCGTGTCGCTGAGCTTCAGCTCCGTCTTCTCCCCGGTGGACATCCAGGTGGAATCCCTGGGGCCGGCGGATTGGCGCGTCCGTTTCCGGGGCTACCCCTTCCCGGCGGAGGCCGCCGCGGGCACCTGTGAAGGTGCGCTGCGGCAGGCCGGCGCCACCGAGCCCCAGGCGAACGTGGAACGCTACGAGCCGCCCGACGGCTTCGACCTGCGCATTCGCTGGAGCTGACCCGTCAGGGCGTGGACGGGCTCCCCAGCGCTACCGCGGACGCGACGGTGGGCTCCGTCACGTTGTCGGTGGACGTGCGGTCGATGAGCACGTTGAGCGGGTCGATGCCCACCTGGGCGGGCTTCACGGGAACGGTGAAGGTGAACTCCGATTCGCCCTTCGTCACCCGGCGCTTCTCCAGGAAGATCGCCTCGCCGCGCTCGTCGAGCGCGCCCACGTCCATCCAGTCGTTGAAGTCCACCTCTGTCTGTTCGCCCTTCTCACCGGCGCGGTACTTCTTCGACTTCACCTTGAGGGTGACGTCCCAGGTGCCCTGGTCGTTCTGCCGCACCTGCGCGGAGACGGCGCGGTTGTCGTAGAGGGTGATGTTCTCGAACAGGTCCTCGATGAGGTACTGGTACTCCGGCGGCGTCTCTTCCCGGAGGAAGCCCAGCAGCTCGGAGGAGCCGGTGTACGGCGGGCCCTGGAAGCGGACCTTCTCCACGTAGCGGCGCAGGGCGCGGTTCACCCGCTCCTCGCCGATGAAGTCCTGCAGCGCGTACATGACGAGGCTGCCCTTCTGGTAGTGGATGTACAGCTGCTGTTCCACCCGTGCCAGCGGCACCTCCTTCTTCGATTCGAACGCGCGGGCCGCGAGGTAGCGGTCCAGCTCGAACTTGAGGAAGCGCTTCATCTTCATCGGCCCGAAGCGGTGCTTCATCACCATCAGCGCGGCGTACTGCGACATCGTCTCCGACGTCATCGTGGCGCCCTGCGCGCGCGCGCCCACCACCTGGTGCGCCCACCACTGGTGGGCAATCTCGTGCGCGGTGACGTAGTACGGGTAGTCCACGTCGTCGGCGCGTCCGTCCTCCACGCGGGCGATGAAGCCCAGTGCCTCCGAATACGGAATCGTATTGGGGAAGGACTGGGCGAAGCTCGCGTAGCGGGGGAACTCCAGGATGCGGGCCTGCCGGTGCTGATACGGCCCGAAGTTCTCGCTGCAGTACTCCAGCGTGTCCTTCATGCCGCGCATCATCCGGTCCAGCGCGAAGGTGTGCGTGGGGTGGTGGTAGATCTCCAGCTTCACGTCGCGCCACGTGTCGCGCATCACCTCGTAGCGCGCGGACAGGACGGAGAAGAAGTTGAGGATGGGTTTGTCCATCCGGTAGTGGAAGAAGCGGCGGTTGCCCTCGGTCCACTCCTTCTCCAGGTAACCCGGGGCAATGGCAATCTGGTCCTTCGCCGTGCTCACCGTGGCCTCGAAGGCGATGAAGTCCGAGTCCTGGCGGATGTAGTTGTCCTGCTTCGCCTTCGGGTCGTCGCGGTCCGGCAGGCGCTCGCGAGGCGGCAGGCCGTAGTCCTTGCGGTCCCGGTCGTCCTCCAACTCGGCGCCCGTCTGGTAGCCGAGCACCGGCAGCTTCATGTTGTCGAAGAAGGTGCCGTTGCCCACGATGTCCGTGCGCGCCCCGCCGTGCTTGAAGCCCTTCGTGCCGAACTCCAGGTCGAACACGATGGCGGAGTCGGCGCCGGGCGCCAGCGGCGTGGGCAGCTCGTAGATGAAGATGCCGAGCTCGGCGTCATGCATCGCGGGCTTCGTCACGCCGGCGAGGGACAGGCCGCGCACCCGGGCGTCGTCCGGAAGGTTGAGCATCACCTTGGAGATGGGCGCGTCGGTCTTGTTGCGGATGCGGTAGCTGCCCAGGGCCTCCAGGCGCAGCTCTTCCGGGTGGATGTGGAAGGTGACCTTCGCGGCGGTGATGCGTGGGTGGGGCAGGGCGGCGTAGGACGCGTACTCTTTTTCGTAGCGGGCCTGCTGCCGCTCCCGGTCCTTCCGCGTGATGTACGGGTTGAGGATGTGGGTGTTGTAGTAGATGAACGCGCCCGCCCCGATGAAGACGCAGAGCGACAGCGCCGCGGCCGCCGTCCACGCGCCCGTGCGCCGAGCCTTGGCTGCTGCCCAGCGCTGCTTCCAGCGCGCCTCCAGGCCTCGGACCGTGAGCAGGTAGCCCACCGCCACGAGCAACGCCGCCAGCCCGTACCAGTAGACGCGGTGCCACACGAGCGCGGGGATGATGCTGCCGAAGCGGTTCAGGTCGGAGTAGCGAAGCGTGGGCTCGGAGCCGTAGCGGACCAGCAAGTCTTCCACGCCCATCAGGCCCAGCGCGGCCTGGAGGACGAAGTAGAGCACCATCACCAGGTACGCCAGGTACTTCTGATGGATGAGCACCTGCGCGAAGAAGGCCAGCACGCACAACAGCGCGTCATGCGGGAAGTCCAGCAGGAAGAGCTGTGTGGCGTAGAGGTTCCACTCGATGTCGACGTAGCCGCGAAGCACCTGGGAGAGCAGCGCGGACAGCAGCGCCACGGCCTTCAGGGAGAAGGCCACGAGCAGCAGCGCCCCCAGCTTCGCGCCATAGGTGACCCAGGACGGCACGCGCGTGGCGTCCACGATGTCGGCCAGCCCCGCGTCGCGCTCCTTCCACACCAGCTCACCCGCATAGAAGGTGATGGTGATGAGCAGGAAGGGCTGGAACGTTCGCGTGGCCGTCTCCAGCACCTGCCACGTCACCGGCCAGGTGGCGGTGCCGTATATCTGCTTCGAAATGGAGATGCCCATGGTGCCCATGGCCAGCCCTGCCACGACGAAGGACCAGAACACCGGGGAGCGGAGGATGTCGCGGTATGCCAGCCAGGAGGTGGCGAAGGCCGTGCGCAGCCAACTGCCCGTCGTGGGCGACGCCAGGGTGGTGGGGATGGCGACCGGGGCGGGGGCCTCCTTCTCCTTGCGCGTGCCGCGTCCCCGCTGCTCCTCCACGGTGGTGCGGAAGCGCAGGACGGCCAGTCCCAGGAGCGCGGCGCCCACCACACTCCACAGCAACCGGTTGGCGAGCAGCAGCCCGGCGAAGGGGACGTGGTCCTGGTTGCGCTCGGCCGCCGTCCAGTAGCGGGTCGCGTTCTCGAAGGTGAGGAAGCCGAACGGGTCCAGCAGGGACGCCAGGTCCTGGTGCTGCACGTCGGACATGGCGGCGCTGAGCGTCAGGTACCCCATCACCAGCACCACGACGCCCACGTACACGGGGGCCATGCGCCGCGTCAGGGCGGCCAGCGAGAAGAAGACGGCGCCGGCGAAGAAGAGCGTGGGCCAGACGCCGATGACGTAGGGCCAGAGGTAGGAAGTGAGCTGGAACGGAGCGAGCCGATCGGCATCCACCAGCCACACGCCCGCGGCGCCCACCATCAGCCCGGGGATGATGGCCAGCATCAGCACCGCGCTGAAGAGGTACGCACCCAGGAACCGGCCGAGCAGGTACGGGCCCTTCTTCACGTTCTTCGTGAAGATGAGCATCCACGTGTTGTGGCCGAAGTCCTGGTAGGCGGCCTGGCCGAAGACGGCGGCCACCATGAAGAGGCCGAAGTAGGCCAGGCTGATGGTGAAGCTGAAGACGGTGTGCGGGCTGTTGACGCGGACCAGCTCCGGGCCCGACGCCACCGAGAACCCCTTGAACACGGCGCCAATCGCCAGCGTCATCAGCGCGGCGGCGGCGGCCAGCATCAGGGCGTAGACCCAGGTGGAGATCATCTTCACCCGGCGCCGCAATTCGAAGGTCAGGAGGGCGGTGAACATGGTGGGCCCTCAGGGCTGCTTGGATGCCCGGGCGAGCGCGTGGAAGTACACGTCCTCCAGGTCGGGGCTGGCGGGCTCGAAGCCCTCTGGCGGGGACTCCGCGTAGACATGGACCAGTCGCTGACCGGCCACGCGCCGCACGGCGATGACCTCCAACTGTTTCATGAGCGCGTCCAGTTCCTCCTGGTGGGTGACGAAGCGCTTCCACACGCGCTGGTGCAGGGACTCCACCAGCTTCAGCGGGTGGCCGCTGGCCACGACGTTCCCCTGGGCGAGGATGGCCATGTTCTGACAGAGGTCCGCCACGTCGGAGACGATGTGCGTGGACAACAGCACCACCACGTCGGTGCTGATCTCCGCCAGCAGGTTGTGGAAGCGGAAGCGCTCGGCGGGGTCGAGCCCGGCGGTGGGCTCGTCCACGATGAGCAGCTTGGGATTGCCGAGCAGGGCCTGGGCGATGCCGAAGCGCTGCTTCATGCCGCCGGAGAATCCACCGAGCCGCCGGTCGCGATGCTCCCAGAGGTTCGTCTTCTGGAGGAGCGCCTTCACCGTGTCATGGCGCGGGCCGCGCTGGGCCAGGCCCTTGAGCTGGGCCAGATGGTCCAGCATGTCCCAGGCCGTCACCTTGGGGTACACGCCGAAGTCCTGTGGGAGGTAACCCAGTACCTCGCGCAGCCGGTCCTTGTCCCGGCGCAGGTCGATGCCGTCGAAGGTCATGGTGCCCGCGTCCACGTCCTGCAGTGTGGCGATGCTGCGCATCAGCGTGGACTTGCCGGCGCCGTTGGGCCCGAGCAGCCCGAACATTCCGCGCGGAATCGTGAGGTTGACACCCTGCAACGCACGGGTGCCGTTGGGGTACGTCTTCGACACGCCTTCCAGTCTGAGCTCCATGGCGGCGAACCTAGCCCAGTCCTCGGGACCGATGCGTGGAGCGCGTGGCGTCGTTACCATGTAGGCATGCCCTTTTCTCGCCGGACCTCCACCGCCTCCGCGGCCGTCGCCTTCCTCCTGGGGGCCTGCGGAGAGGGGGACCCGGTCATGCTGGAGGCGGTGGCCGCAAGCTGCTCGGGCGGTCCGGCGCAACACCTGGACCGGTTGCCGTCCGGCGCCATGGTGCTCAACGCCTACTTCCTACAGGAAGAGGCCACCCGGGACGCGCGGCGGGGGGCGGCGGAGTCCCCGGTGCTGGAAGAGGTGCTCGCCAAGGCCTCCGCGCTGGGCGTGCGCGCGCTGCGCACCAATGGACACAACGACGCGCTGTCGAAGGTGGGGGACACCGCCATCCAGGTGGCGCCGCTGGAGTACGACGAGGTGGCCCTGGTCGGCCTGGATTGGGTGCTCACCCGCGCCCGCTTCCATGGCGTTCGCCTGGTGCTGACGCTGGGGAACTACTGGGATGCGTATGGGGGCGCGCGCCAATACGTGGAGTGGGCGGGGCTCCCCCGGCCCGTGGAAGGGGATGCTCGGTTCTTCACCGACCCGGTGGTGGTGGCGCACTTCAAGGCGCATGTGGCGCGGTTGCTCAACCGGGTGAACACGGTGGACGGCATCCGCTATGGCGACCACCCGGCCGTCCTGGCCTGGGAGCTGCTCAACGAGCCGCGGGGACGGGGGCTGGACAAGGAAGGGGCGCGGCTGCGCGCATGGATTGATGACGTGGCGCGCGAGGTGAAGACGCACGCGCCCGGCCACCTGGTGGGGACGGGGGAGGAGGGCTTCGAGCCGTCTCCCGACGGGTACGACCCTGGCTTCTGGTCCCGCTCCGGGTCGCCGGTGCTTCGCACGCCGGGGGCCAGCTTCACGCGCAACACGGCGTCCCCGTACATCGACTTCGCGTCGGTGCACTTCTATCCGGAGTCCTGGGGCCTGGGCGGCATCGACACGGCCGAGGCCGGCGCTCGGTGGATTCGGGAGCACGCCGCCATCGCCCGGAACCTGGGCAAGCCCTTGTTCGTGGGCGAACTGGGGCTGCGCAACGAAGGCGCGTTCGACGTGTCGCAGCGGCGCGCGCTCTATCGCGGCTGGCTGGAGTGCATGCGGAAGGAAGGCGTCGGCGCAGGGGCGCTGTGGATGTTCTCCACCGACGCCCGGCCGGAGGCCTGGGACGACTACACCTTCTATTACCGGGACGGCACGCAGCCGGGAGACCCGGTCAACCGGTACGCGGACCTGGTCATGGAGGCCGCCGCCGCGGAGCGTCCGGGCGCGGCGGTCTCCACGGGGCGCTGAGCGCGGCGCTCCGGCTCAGACGGAGATGAGGCCCTTGCGGATGCCTTCGGTGACGGCCTCCACGCGGTTGGTGACCTCCAGCTTCCGGTAGATGTGCTCCAGGTGCGTGCGGATGGTGGCCTTGCTGAGGTCGAGCAGGCGCGCTGCCTCGCTGTTGGAGACGCCCTTGGCGATGAGCTGGAGGATTTCGCGCTCGCGGTCCGACAGCGGCTTGAGCAGGGGCTCCTGGGGCAGGTCGCTGGCCGACGGCTCCGGCGCGGCGGGCGGTGAGATCAAGGGGCTGGCGTCGGGCTCCACGCGGAAGTGACGGAGCAGCCGGCGGGCCAGGTTGGGCTGGATGACGGTGCCGCCCGCGCGGACTTCCTTGATGGCCTCGATGATCTTGTCCACCGGGGCGCCCTTGAGCAGGTAGCCGGAGGCGCCCGCCTTCACGGCCTCCAGCACTTTGTCCTCCTCGTCGAAGATGGTGAAGATGAGGATTTCAATCTTCGGGAAGCGCGCCTTCACCTCGCGCGTCACGTCGATGCCGCTCATGCGGGGCAGGCCCAGGTCGAGCAGCAGCACGTCCGGCATCAGCTTGGGCACTTCCTCCAGCGCGGCTTCACCGGAGAGCGCGGTGCCGATGATGTCCATCTCCGGGTGGTTCTCGAAGAGGCGGAGCTGGTTCTTGAGGATCTTCGTTTGATCCTCGACCACGAAGACGCGAATGGGCGGCGAATCAGGAGGCTGCGGGGCGTCCACGGGAGCTCCGGTCATGACGGGCGACAGGGAAGGGAGAATGCCACCTGGGCGCCAGCGCCGGGTGACGAGTCCACGATGAGCTGGCCACCGAGCTTCATGGCGCGCTCGCGCATGTTCAACAGGCCATAGTGGCCGCGCGGCGTCCGGGAAGGGTCGAAGCCCTTGCCGTCGTCGCGTACGACGAGGTTGACACGGTCCTCGCTGAAGTCGAGCCGCACCTGGACGCCCTTGGCCTCCGCGTGCTTCACCGCGTTGGACAGCGACTCCTGGAGGATGCGGAACAGCGCCAGTTGCACGTCCGGGTCCAGCTTGCGCTGGAGCCCGGTGCGCTCGAAGCGGATGTCCAGGCCCGTGCGCTCGCGGAACGTCTTCGCGTAGTCCTCCAGGCCCTGCGCCAGCTCGAAGTCCTCGCGCATCATCCGCAGGCTGCGCCGCAGCTCCTCGATGGACTCCTCCGCGGTGAGCTTCAGTTCGCGGATCTCCTCGCGCAGGCCCTCCTCGCGCGCGAGGTTCAGGATGTATTCGGACTGGATGATCATCGACGACAGGGACGCGCCCAGGCCGTCGTGGATCTCCCGGGCCATCCGGTTGCGCTCCTCCACCACCGCGAGCTCCTTGAGGTCTCCCTGGAGCGACACGACCTCGCGGTGCGCGGCGGCCTCGCGCTCGTTCAGGTACACGAGCACGTAGACGATGATGAAGTTGAGCGCCAGGTACCAGAGCAGGGTCAGCAGCTCCACCGCCGTCACGGAGCGGTTGAGGAGCAGGTCCAGCCGGGTGGTGATGGGCAGCGCCAGCAGCGGCGGCAGGATCGCCAGCGGCTTGGGAAAGAGGATGGCGAAGAGCGTGGTGAAGAGCAGCTGCGTGGCCAGCAGCGGGCTCTGGAGACCGCCGCCGACGTGCGGCTTGGCGATGAGCACCACGCTGATGGTCACGTCCAGGCAGAGGGTGATGTACGTCACCCAGCGGCCGGCCTTGGGGTGGTCGATGACCAGGAGGTTGGCGACGCTGTAGAGCAGCATCGCGAAGTAGCCCACGAAGGAGAAGGGCCCGGTGAGGCCGAAGTAGCCGCTCCAGGCCGGCACCGCGAGGATGAGCAGGCCCAGCGTGAGGAACATCATCCGCGCGTAGAAGAGCGCGCGGGCCCGTGCCACGAAGCGGTCCTGCTCCCACGAGGCGGCGGCCTGCTCCGCCGACACGCTGTCCGTCAGCTTGCGGCGCTCCAGGACCTTCCGCACCCGGGCGCGCAGGTCGTTGGCAGGCGTTTCCTCGCTCAATGCGAGTTGGGAATCCATTCGTCCGGCAGTCTACGGGAGCAACCGGGGGGCCGGGAATCCCGGAGGTGGCCCGCCCCGTTTTCTGGGGGGCGAGGGGGCAGGCCCCACGCCGGGCGGAAGCACCGCGTTACTCCGCGGCGGCGTCACCCGAGCACGCCTGGCGGACTTCGGGCTTGTTCTTGAAGATGAAGTCCAGCCGATCGATCTGCTCACCCGTGCGCTCATTGAAGAGCGGCGTGCCGCCCGCGTACATGCTGCCCTCCGGGTTGCCGTACGCGTCCAGCCCCTGCTTCTGGAGCCACGAGTCCACGCAGGCCTCCTGGGCCGCGCGAGCCGTGCTGCCGGAGCCCGCGTCCTCGGCGCGCAGGGCCCCCTTGCTGGCGCCCGTGCGCGCGGCTTCGTCCGTCGCGGCGGAGGCGTCGGTGGGGCCCGGGGCCTCGCCCGACTTGCGGGTGCAGCCAGGAGCCAGGAAGAGGACAGCGGAAAAGACGAGCACGCCGGTCAGGTTTTTCATATGTCCTGGCAGGTGGGGGCCGCGCGGACGCGGGACGGTGGAGAGACACCTGCGCCCTTCTGCATCGTGGTACGCAGGCGGCCCCACCATATTCGTTTCCGACCGCGTGGAGCAGTCATCCGATGCATGGCCACGGTACAGACCACCACCCCCGAATTCCCCATGCGTCCCGGCTGGAGCGCGCGCGCGTACTGCTGGTGGGGGCTGGCGGGCTCGGATGCCCGGCGTCGTTGGCGTTGGCCCAGGCCGGTGTCGGGCACCTGACGCTGGCGGATCCGGACTGCGTGGACGTGACGAACTTGCCGCGCCAGCTCTGGCACCGGGGCGAAGACGTGGGCCGGAACAAGGCGGAGTCCGCGACGGCGGGCCTGGCGCGGGCCTTTCCCGGCCTGAGCACGGAGGCCATCCCCGAGCGCGTGGACGCGAGCAACGCGGAGGGGCTCTTCCGCGCGCATGACGCCGTCATCGACGCCACGGATGGCGTGGCCACCAAGTTCTTCCTGTCGGACGTGGCGGTGCTGACGGGCGTGCCGCTCATCTATGGCGGTGTGCTGCGCATGCAGGGCCAGGCGATGCGCGTGGACCCGGGGGGGCCGTGTCTGCGCTGCCTCTATGAAGCGCCGCCTCCGCCGGATGCCGTGCCCACGTGTGCCCAGGCGGGGGTGCTCGGCTCGCTGGCGGGGCTGGTGGGCGCGGTGCAGGCCCTGCTGGCGCTGGAGCTGCTGTCGGGCGCCGCGCGAGGTGGGCAGGGCGAGGCTACGCTGCACGTGCTGGATGCGGTGTCGATCCTGGGACGGCGGACACGCGTGGCGCGGGCACCGGACTGCGAGGGCTGTCGAGTCACGGCCATCCCCGCGTACCCGGAGTCTCCGGAGGCGTGCGCGACATGACGGCGAGGCTGGACATCACCCGCGAGGTCTGTCCGATGACCTACGTGCGGACGAAGCTGAAGTTGGAATCACTGGAGCCGGGCACGTTGCTGGAGGTGCTCCTTCGGGGCACCGAGCCGCTGAAGAACGTGCCTCGCAACGCGCGCGACGAGGGCCACGAGGTCGTGTCCCTGGACGCGCTCCCGGACGGGACGCACCGGCTGGTGCTCCGCAAGCAAGGCAGGTGAGTGAGTCATGGCGACCCTTCGTATTCCTACTCCGATGCGGGGCTTCACTGGCAATCAGGCGGAAGTCGCGGCTCCCGGCGCCACCGTGGGTGAGGTGCTGAAGAACCTGGACGCGCGCCACCCGGGCATTGGCGGCCGGGTGTTCGACGAGCGCGGCGCGGTGCGGCGCTACGTCAACGTGTTCCTCAACGACGAGGACATCCGCGCGCTGAACGGGTTGGACACGCCGGTGAAGGACGCTGACCGCATCACCCTCATCCCCGCCATGGCGGGGGGCTGACGGCCATGGCGCTGCGCGAAGATCAGATCCTGCGCTACTCCCGGCAGATCCTCCTGCGCGAGGTGGGCGGACGTGGCCAGGAGTCCCTGCTCGCGGGCACGGCGCGGTTGGATGGCATTGGCGCGTCGGGGCTGACGGCGGCGGCGTACCTGGCGGGAGGTGGCACGCCGGTGACGGGCGCGGGCTCGCTGACGCTGGGGCCCTGGGCGCCGGGCTTCCTGATGGGGCCTTCCGACGTGGGCCTGCCCGTGACGGAGGCGCTGGCCCGCGAGGTGCCCGCGCTGAATCCGGACGCGGGCGCGGTGGGGCAGGGGGGCGGGCTGGTGGCGGAGC